>NZ_JBLRWZ010000020.1:0-51026 GCF_047920995.1 Aliidiomarina sp. | reverse complement strand
AGCGGAAACTGCGAAGAAGGTTGAAGAAGAAGCGAAGTTGCAGGCTGCGGAAGCTCGCCGTTTAGCGGAAGAGAACCAAGCGCGTTGGGAAGAAGAAGAAGCCCGCCGCAAGAAAGCTGAACTGGAAGATGTTCACTTTACTACCTCTACCACAGCGAAGTTTGCTGAAGAACAGCAAGACACTGAAGAAGAACGCCGTGGCCGCCGTACAGCGAAGAAAACTAAGCGTCGTGGCAAAGACGATGATAAAGATGATTCATCTCGTCGTGAACGCCGCCGTAAGGGCAGCAAGAAAGGCCCATCGAGCATGCAGCATGGCTTTAACAAGCCAGCAGCGCCTGTTGAGCGTATCGTGCGGATACCAGAAACGATTACCGTTGCTGAGCTATCAAGCCGGATGGCTGTAAAAGCTTCTGAAGTTATCAAAACCATGATGAAAATGGGTGAAATGGTAACCATCAACCAGGTACTTGACCAGGAAACTGCATCATTAGTGGTTGAAGAAATGGGCCATAAATTCACGATGGTTTCGGATAACGAACTTGAACAATCCGTATTAGGCGATCGTAGCGATGATGGTGAATTACAACCACGCGCACCGGTAGTTACTGTTATGGGTCACGTTGACCACGGTAAAACGTCGCTGCTTGATTATATTCGCAAAGCGAAAGTTGCTGATGGCGAAGCAGGTGGTATTACTCAGCATATTGGTGCGTATCACGTAGATACTGGCCATGGCATGATTACTTTCTTAGATACGCCAGGCCACGCTGCGTTTACCTCAATGCGGGCACGTGGTGCTAGCGCAACTGATGTGGTTATCTTAGTAGTAGCTGCAGATGATGGTGTAATGCCACAAACAATTGAAGCCGTTCAGCATGCGAAAGCAGCAAACGTGCCGATGATTGTTGCAGTGAATAAAATTGATAAGCCGGAAGCGGATCCTGATCGAGTTAAATCTGAACTTTCTCAACACGATGTTCTTTCTGAAGAATGGGGTGGTGATACACAGTTTGTACATGTATCAGCGAAAAGCGGTGAAAACATTGATTCGCTGCTAGAAGCAATCCTATTGCAAGCTGAATTACTTGATTTAAAAGCGCATGTTGATGGGATGGCCGCAGGCCTCGTAATTGAATCACGCCTAGATAAAGGCCGTGGCCCAGTTGCAACCGTTTTGGTACAAAGCGGTACCTTGAATCGTGGTGATATCGTGTTGTGTGGCTTAGAGTACGGACGTATTCGGGCGATGCGCAATGAATTAGGCCAAGAAGTTGATCAAGCAGGCCCTTCAATCCCAGTGGAAATACTTGGTTTATCCGGTGTTCCGCAGGCGGGTGATGAAGTTGCTGTAGTAAAAGATGAGCGTAAGGCCCGTGAAGTATCGAACTACCGCCAGGGCAAATATCGTGATGTGAAGCTGGCACGCCAGCAGAAAGCGAAGCTAGAAAACATGTTTAACAGCATGGAAGAAGGCGACGTATCGGATATGAACCTAGTGATTAAAGCTGATGTTCAGGGTTCTCTTGAAGCCATTAGTGAATCACTAAATAAACTATCTACCGATGAAGTAAAAGTGAATATTATTGGTAGCGGTGTTGGTGGTATTACAGAAACAGATATCAGCTTAGCTGGCGCATCGAACGCCATTGTAATTGGTTTTAATGTTCGAGCCGACGCCACAGCACGAAGAATTTCTGAGAACGAAAACATTGAGCTACGTTATTACAGCGTTATCTATGATGTAATCGATGAAGTTCGCCAAGCAATGACCGGTATGCTGGCTCCAGAGTTTAAGCAGCAGATTATTGGTTTAGCCGAAGTTCGTGATGTATTTAAATCACCGAAAATTGGCGCAATTGCAGGGTGTATGGTTACAGAGGGTATCGTGAAACGATCAGCGCCTATTCGTGTATTACGCGATAATGTTGTAATTTACGAAGGTGAGCTTGAATCTCTGCGTCGCTTTAAAGACGACGTGCAAGAAGTTCGCAATGGCATGGAATGTGGTATCGGTGTGAAAAACTACAACGATGTGCGTCCAGGAGACCAAATCGAAGTATTTGAAACCATTCAAGTTGAGCGTACTCTTTAAGTTAAATGTGAATCTCCCCAGCGCAAGCTGGGGAGTTTTCAGGAGTTTCAATGAAGAAAGAATATAATCGTACGGATCGCTTTTCGCAGCAAATGCAGCGTGAAATCGCCATGATTTTGCAACGCGAAATCAAAGACCCACGCGTGGTTATGCCAACCGTGAACGATGTGGAAGTATCCCGCGATCTTGCTTATGCAAAAGTGTTTGTTACCTTTTTGCAAGACGAAGAAGAGCAAGTGAAGGTAGCAGTACAAGTGTTGAACGATGCTTCAGGCTATATTCGCTCCTTATTGGGTAAGCGTATTAAATCGCGTATTACGCCCAACCTACGATTTGTTCACGATTACAGTTTATCGGAAGGTATTCGCATGGCGAAGCTAGTTCGAGAAGCGCGTGAGCAAGATGATAAGAAAAATAATCAAGACGATTAAATTTTTTAGGTGATTACGTGGCGCGGAAAACACGCGGCAGAGCAATTGATGGTGTAATTCTCGTTGATAAGCCTAGTGGTGAATCATCAAACCGCGTTCTGCAACAAGTGAAACGAATTTTTTATGCCCAGAAAGCCGGCCATACCGGCGCTCTGGACCCTCTTGCTACTGGCATGCTTCCTGTATGTTTAGGCGAATCAACTAAGTTTGCGCAGTTTTTGCTCGATGCGGATAAATCGTATCGTGTTGTTGCCGAGCTTGGTATTCGCACCAATACCAGCGACGCCGATGGCGAGGTAGTGGAAGAAAAACCAGTAACGATAAGTGCAGATGATGTAAATGCAGCTCTGAGTCAGTTTCGCGGTGCTATCAAGCAAGTTCCCTCTATGTTTTCAGCATTAAAGCATGCCGGGAAACCCTTGTATGATTACGCGCGCCGCGGCATTACCATTGAGCGAGAAGCACGGCCGGTTACTATTTATGAACTTACCGTAGTAGCTATCGATTTGCCGTTGGTTACACTAGATGTGCATTGTAGTAAAGGTACCTACATTCGCTCATTAGTAGATGACCTTGGCCAAGTATTGGGCTGTGGAGCCTACGTAAAGAGTTTGCATCGCACCGCGGTTGGCGAATATCCAGCAACAGAAATGCACAGCTTAGAATCGTTACAGGAATTGGTAACATCGCGAGTTACCCCAGAAGATTTCTCTTATCAAGAGCTTGATGCGCTATTGTTACCTATTGATGCGCCCGTTACTCAATTACCGCAAATTCTTGTTAGCCAAGCTATTGGCCATGGCTTTCTGCATGGTCAGCCGATACCGGCAGGCGCAACACCTGTGCATGCAGATAACCGTGAAGATTCGCAAGCCCCACTAGCGCGAATCCGTATTGCGGATAGCCAACAATTTGTTGGTGTAGGTGAACGCCGAGAGAATGGCGAATATTGGCCGAAAAGGGTGCTTACGCTCCCTAACGCGCAGTAATTAATCTTGTTTTTAAGAAGTTAAGTGCGTATAATCCGCGCTTCCCGTTGGGGCTGAATTAGTGATCGGCTCCGGCATCATTAAATTGGAGATATACAATGTCACTAAGTGCAGATGTAAAAGCTCAGATCGTAAAAGATTTCGCACGTGCAGAAGGCGATACAGGTTCACCTGAAGTTCAGGTAGCTTTATTAACCGCGCAAATTAACCATTTGCAAGGTCACTTCAAAAAGCACATTCACGACCATCACTCGCGTCGTGGTTTGTTGCGTATGGTAAGCCAACGTCGTAAATTGTTGGATTACCTTAAGCGTAAAAATGATGAGCGTTATTTAGAGCTTATCAAGCGTTTAGAATTGCGTCGTTAATAACACGCAAGCAAAGGGGCCACTAGGCCCCTTTGTTGTTTCTCAGAAGTGAAAAAATTCGGTATAATCAATCTCGAAAATTAGTAAGTAAGAGCAGGGCCCAGAAAAAGACAGGGCGAATTTAAGTAAGTTAAAGGAAAAACAAAACGTGAATCCAATTATTAAGCAATTTCAGTATGGCCAACACACCGTTACTTTAGAAACTGGTGCAATTGCACGCCAAGCAACCGGCGCAGTAATGGCTACTATGGATGACACAACAGTACTCGTGACCGTAGTGGGCAAAAGAGAAGCCCGTCCAGATGTTGATTTCTTCCCATTGACCGTAAATTACCAAGAGCGTACATACGCTGCGGGTAAAATTCCTGGTGGCTTCTTCAAACGTGAAGGCCGCCCATCAGAAGGCGAAACATTAATCTGCCGCTTAATCGATCGGCCGATTCGCCCGCTATTCCCAGAAGGGTTCTACAACGAAGTACAAATCATTGCTACCGTTGTATCGTTAAACCCAGATGTAAACCCGGATATCGTTGCCTTAATTGGTACCTCTGCAGCACTAGCTGTTTCAGGTATTCCGTTTAATGGCCCTATCGGTGCAGCACGCGTGGGTGTGATTAACAACGAATATGTATTGAACCCAACTAAAACCGAACTCGAAAGTTCAGATTTGGATTTGGTTGTTGCTGGTACTGAAGCTGCTGTATTAATGGTGGAATCAGAAGCTAACCTACTCAGTGAAGATGTAATGCTTGGTGCCGTGATGTATGGTCATGAGCAAATGCAGTCAGTGATTGGTGCGGTTAACGAATTCGCAGCGGAAGTGAATACGCCGAAATGGGATTGGGTGCCTGCACCTAAGAACGAACCGCTTATTGCTGAAATCAAAGAATTAGCCGAAGCAAAAATTGGTGAAGCCTACCGCATTACCGATAAAGCTGAACGTAAGGGTGCATTAAATCTAGCGCTAAGTGAAGTGGTTGCTGCATTACAAGAAAAACATGATGCGGTGAACGAAAAAGAAGTGCGTGATATTTTTCATGATTTAGAATCACATGTTGTGCGCAGTCGCATCACCGCCGGTGAGCCACGTATTGATGGCCGTGAACCGGATATGATTCGTGCTATTAGTGTTGGTACGGGCATTTTACCGCGTGTACATGGTTCTTCATTGTTTACTCGTGGTGAAACCCAAGCCATTGTAGCGGCAACTTTAGGTACTGAGCGCGATGCTCAGAACATTGATGAAATCATGGGTGCTCGCACCGATCGTTTCATGTTGCACTACAACTTTCCTCCGTACTGCGTAGGTGAAACTGGGTTTGTTGGTACGCCGAAGCGTCGTGAGATTGGCCACGGCCGTTTAGCGAAACGGGGTGTAATGGCAGTAATGCCAAATGCTGATGAATTCCCGTATACCGTGCGTGTGGTATCAGAAATTACTGAATCAAATGGCTCAAGCTCAATGGCTTCGGTTTGTGGTACTTCATTAGCCTTGATGGATGCTGGTGTACCGATTAAAGCCTCTGTTGCTGGTATTGCTATGGGATTGGTGAAAGAGGGCGATAAATTCGTAGTTCTTTCGGATATTTTAGGTGATGAAGATCACCTTGGTGATATGGATTTCAAAGTAGCAGGTAGCAAAGATGGCGTTACCGCATTACAAATGGATATCAAGATTGAAGGTATCACCAAAGACATTATGGAGCAGGCGTTGGCACAAGCTCGCGCGGCTCGCTTACACATTTTGTCGGTAATGGATGAAGCGATTAGCTCAGCACGTGATGACGTATCTGATTTTGCGCCACGCTTCCATATCATGAAGATTAATACTGATAAAATTCGTGATGTAATCGGTAAAGGCGGCGCCGTTATCCGTGAGCTTACTGAATCTACTGGTACTACTATTGAAATTGATGATGATGGCACAATTCGAATCGCTGCAACCGACGATGCTTCGGCACAAGCTGCTGTAAAACGTATTGAAGCCTTAACTGCAGAAGTTGAAGTAGGCCGTATTTACGAAGGTAAAGTAGCGCGTATCGTAGATTTCGGTGCGTTCGTTACCATTCTTCCTGGTAAAGATGGCTTGGTACACATTTCACAAATCAGCGACAAGCGCGTTGAAGATGTGAATGAGTACTTAACTGTTGGCCAATCAGTGCCAGTGAAAGTATTGGAAATCGATCGCCAAGGCCGTGTGCGTTTAAGTATGAAAGAAGCACAACCGGCTGAAGAAGCTGCAAGCAATGAAAGTAATGGCGAGTAATTTTACCTAAACTTTTCATTGTTGCATTTTAAAAGCCGCGGAATTCAAGTTCCGCGGCTTTTTTGTAACGAATATCTGTGGTGTAATGAATACCAGATAAATTATTGATTTTTTAATGGCATATGGCTGAGGTAAACACTGTGAATCGATTCTTGTTCGGTATAGTTATGAGTATAGGGCTAGTTACCGGGTGTAGCTCTTTACCAAGTGAAACCGGAAGCGACGAACCCGGTGTTACTCAACCTCGTGATCAACAAATGCTTGGAGCCAACGAAACGAATGATCCGCAACTGTTTTTAGTTGAACCTTTGCCCGCAGACCCAAATTTAGAAATTGAATTATTGCAGCTTACCGAAATTCTTTTCAGTACAGATTTAGATGATGATCAAAAGGCGCAGGTATTGCAGCGCCGCTCAGTGGTATACGATTTTCTTGGCTTAAAAACCTTAGCGTTGGTAGATGTAAATCAGGCATTAGAGTTAAAGCCAGATCTAGTAGAGGGCTACCATTCACAGGGTATTTATTATGCTGAGCGTGGTGAGTATGCTGGCGCATTTGAAGCTTTCGATAGCGTGATCGAGCTAAAGCCAAATCACGATTATGTATATTTAAATCGCGGGTTAGCAGCATATTACAATGGCCAATACAGCCTAGCGATGAGTGATTTTGCCGACCACTACTTTCAAGATACCAGCGATCCCTTTCGGGTGATGTGGTATTACTTTGCCGCCAAAGAAGTAGATTCAGGGCGGGCAGAAGAGCAAATTCGTGAGCAGTGGCAGGATGCTGATGGTGATCATTGGGGACAAGCGATTTTGGCGTTTTTGGTGGGTGAAAAATCGAGTGAAGATTTAATTCACACCGCATTTGCAGGAAGCGAAGATCAGCAGCAATTAAATTATCGATTATGTGAAGCCTACTTCTATATGGGTAAAGTAGCAGCAATGAACAGCCAAAATTACGCTGCATTGAATTACTTTAAACTTACCTTATCAACCAATGTGTATGCATACCTTGAACACCGCTATGCGCGCTCAGAGATTTTGCGCTTGCGCGAAGCAATTCGTGCCGAAGAAGGTTAATGCGCGCTAGATTAGTGTGCGTATAAGGCTACTTGCATCGTTATGAAGAGAGTAAATCGTTCACTAACGTTTGTGTTGCTATTGGCGGTAGGGTGTATCGCGAGTGCCGGTAGATATGGTTATCTGCAAGCAGAAAGGCAAGCCTCGGTTAAGCAACAGATCAGGGTAGTTGCCAATGCTATACAAACCTCTAGCTATACGCCAATAATTTCCCTTTCCCCAGCAACGCAGTTACCTCAGTGCGTTGTAAAACTTCGTTTTCACGGCACCCAGGCGAGCTTGGAGCGTGCGCAATACTGGCTGCAGTTTATTGAACAGGATTTGCAGCTGGTAGACATGAGTACAGCATTGGTTTGTGGAGAGTTCACTACGCAATTCATTGGGATGGATGGGTGCAGTGAAGATAACGGCCGTGCATGGTGCCCACTTGCCCCTGTGTATGCGCAGCGAGATGCAGCAGGTTCAGCAATAGTGGATATTGTGATTACCCCAAGTGGCTTAGCTAACACTCGCAATGGTGTGGTGTTTTTACATGAGCAGGCAAGTGCATTGGTGCTTCGGCATGAGTTGGGGCACGCACTAGGATTTGCCGATGAATATAGCATGCTCCCAGAGTTAGCCACTCAGTTTTGTGCTGGTGAGTTTGATTTTCGGCCCTTGAATATGGTGATTACGCAGAATGATTGGGTTACCAATGCGGAATATAAAAAGCTTACCCGCCAATTACCTTGGCAACGCTACATTGAGCAAGAACTAGGAGTGTTGGAGCCAAGTGGTATTTGGCGGCTTGGTTCGCAGAATAAAGAAAAAGTAGGTTTATTTGCCGCAGAAACCTGCGCAGGTACGGGATATTATGCGTGGAAGCCGCTAGCGCAAAAAACCTTTATGCAACAGCATGAAATAGGTGAAGTACCTGAGCTGTATTTACAGCTTATTCAGCAGAGCTTAGCAGGAAGTTTATAGCAGGCTTATAGAAAATATGTAGCGCCCATACAACAGTAATGCTGCACGGGCGGCTACAGAATAGGCATCAGTTACTCAGCACTGGTATCCGCATTCTTTACGAACTCATCTAACCATTCCACAGTTTCGTGGAGCATGTGTAACACAGATTCACGGGCACGGTAGCCGTGTGATTCCAGTGGCAACATAACCAAGCGAATAACACCACCATTGCCTTTCACTGCTTGATATAACCGTTCACTTTGCATTGGGAAAGTGCCCGAGTTGTTATCGTCTGTGCCGTGAATGAGCAGTAACGGTGTTTTTATTTGGTGAGCTGAAAAGAACGGCGACATGCGCTGATACAATTCTGGATCATCCCAAATAGTGCGCTCTTCCCGTTGGAAGCCAAACGGGGTTAACGAACGGTTATATGCGCCGCTGCGCGCGATACCAGCTTTAAATAGATCAGAATGCGCCAACACATTAGCCGTCATGAATGCGCCGTAAGAGTGGCCACCAAGAGCAAAGCGCTCACGATCACTCACACCAAGCTCAACGCCGAAATTAATTACCGCTTCACTGTTCAGCACTAGCTGCTCAATAAAGGTATCGTTTGGCAGCTGATCTCCTTCACCAACGATAGGCATAGTGGCACTATCGAATACTGCATAACCTTGAGTGGCTAAGAATTGCGGGTTCCAATAACTAATCCGGTTAAAGCGGTACGGTGAGCCACTTACTTGCGCTGCAGCCGCTGCACTGCGGTATTCACGCGGGTATGCCCATACGATGGTAGGTAGCGGGCCATCGCGCTCACTATCGTAGCCTGCAGGTAAAAATAGCGTTGCCGACATGGGTAAGCCATCCGCACGTTCATAGTTTACGAGCTCACGGCTAATATCCAAGGTTTGTGGCATTGGGTGCGGCGTATCGGTAAGTGCAGTTAAAGAATCATTGCCGATATCACGAATGTAAAAATCTGGTGGTGAATCTACACTTTCACGCTGAGTTAAAAATACTAACCCGGCACTATCGATCACACTGCGAGGTTGTTCGTAGTAAGGTGATTCAGAGCGCCATAGCCGCTCAGTTTCACCAGTATAGAGATTGAAACGATCAATAAATGGGCGATCGCCATCATCAGAAGCACCGCGGCCACTGAGTAAAACATTCTGACCATCTAAAATAAGTACACGGCGGCCATTCTCTAGCTGTGTAGTGAAGGGTGTGCCCGGATCGTTGTAGCTATCTTCATATGAACGATCCCATACTAATTGTGGTTCAGCATCACTATCTGGGCTGATACGCCATAAACGTTCGTTACGGTCTGCCCAAAAACGTTCCCACACCAGGGCGGTTTCGCCATCGGCTGCTAGTAAACGGCTAAAACGGAAGCTTAGATCTAACAGTTTCTTTGGCTCAGCGGTAAATGGTGCTGCTAATTGGAACACTTGATCGCGAACTTCAGTTTCAACCCGAGGATCGCCGCCATCAGCTGCTAATGCCCATATTAAAGTAGCATCAGCATCATTTCGCCAGTTAATGCTGCGGCGGTTTGGTACGGTTGCATCAAAGCCAATTGGCAGGTTATCCGCAAGCTCTTGTTCAACCACGGTGTAAACACGTTCGCCACGCTTGTTCCAAACAGCTGTAGTGCGTGCGAAACGGAACTGTGGCACTGCATATGAGTATGGCTTATCTAGGTTAGTAACCAGCAGATACTCACTACTTGGAGAAAGGCTGATGTTATTGATTACTGCTGGGCTACCAAGGTTTTCAACGCGCCCACGAGCATTTACGCGGGCTACTTGGCTAGTGAAGTAATAATCAAACAGCGCCTCATCGTGGCTATCAGACAATAGATCTTGATAGGTACGAGCAGGCGCCGAGCGGCCACGTGATTCGGTAACAACTGGCCCAGCTGGAACACGGCTGCGCGTTGGCGCTTCGCCGCGTTTGCTATCTACCGTTAGGGTATACAACGATTGGCTATCATGTGCCCATTCTAATTGTGCGCCCCAAACTGCATTTAGGCTACTGCGGCCCCAGCGTTCAGCACGGCCACGTTCAACATCAATACGCCATAATTGTGTTTCATTCGCCTGCATTTGGGCGAAGGCGATGTAGCGGCTATTCGGCGACCAAGAAACGCTAATGGCGCGCAAATCGCGGGGTAGGCCACGAATATTACGCTCTTCACCGGTATCTACATCCAATAAGCGGAAGCCGGAAATATAACGGGCTTGAGCCGTTGTTTGGTTGTCTGGGTTAATACGCATGCCTGCTAAACGATATTCTGCGGCAGCTAAATCGGTAAGGGTTGGTAGCGCAGGATAATCTAGCGCTAATAGTAAAGAGCCATTTGGGCTCATGCTGGCACCAGGCGCCGGTGCTGCATCAACAATATCTATAATATCTTGAGTAGGCTCAAGATATCCTGTTTTTACTGGGTTTGCCCACGCGTTGCTACTAACTAGTACGCAAAGCGAAAGCACGATGAGTAAAAAGCGCATGCTATTCTCCGTAAGATGCTTGGCAGCCAAGCTGCCAATGATAAAAATATAAAAAACGCGATGTTATGATGTATACCACACACCATAACACCGCGTTTTTAAATAGAATGCTAGCCAAATGCGATTAAGTGCGTGCTAGCATCGATTGCAGGGCAGTTGTTACTTCACTTCAATCCCTGCAGCCTGTAAATCAGCATGATAAGAAGAGCGCACTAATGGCCCTGATGCCGCTTGAGTAAAGCCCATTTTATCGGCTTCACGCTTAAACATGGCGAACTCATCGGGAGTTACGTAGCGAGCAACAGGAATGTGGTGCCGGCTCGGTTGCAGATATTGGCCAATCGTAAGCATATCTACATCGTGGCGGCGCAAATCTTCCATTACCTGTAATATTTCTTCATTTGTTTCGCCTAAACCTACCATCAAACCTGATTTCGTTCGTACATCCGGCCGGCGCTCTTTATAACGTTTTAGCAAATCTAAAGACCACTGATAGCTTGCGCCAGGGCGAGCGGCTTTGTACATGCGCGGAACGGTTTCGAGGTTATGGTTAAACACATCCGGTGCTTCGTTTTCAAGAATATCGAGAGCGATGTTCATGCGGCCACGGAAATCCGGTACTAGAACTTCCACTTTGATATTTGGGGTATGGGCACGAATTTCGCGAATACAATCGGCAAAATGTTGCGCGCCGCCATCGCGGAGATCATCGCGATCTACCGAGGTTACCACTACATAACTCACGCCCATATCATGAATGGTAATACCTAATTTTTTTGCTTCTTCAGGATCTGGTGGTAATGGCCGACCATGGGCAACATCACAGAATGGGCAGCGGCGGGTGCAAATTGCACCTAAAATCATAAAGGTAGCGGTACCATGATTAAAACACTCGGGTAGGTTAGGGCAGGAGGCCTCTTCACATACAGAGTGCAAACCATGTTTGCGCATTGCGGCTTTAATTTTATCAATCTTATCTGTAGTGCGCGGGAGTTTTACCTTCAACCATTCAGGCTTGCGCAACATTTGCTCGCGCTCGGTAGGTAACACCTGCACGGGAATAAGTGACATTTTGTCGGCGTCGCGAAGCTTTTCGCCTGCTGCGAGTTTTGCGGTTTTAATTGGCGTTGCTTGTTTAGACATCAGATTCTGGCAGCCCCGTAATTTCATGTAATTGAGTGTAGCTAAGTTCTTGAGCAAAATGGCTTACAACTAACTTAGCAGCTTCTTCAACGTTCTGTGGCCCATTATGCGCGCTAGTTTGGGTCATTACCATTCCGGCATAGCCGCACGGGTTGATGCGTAAAAACGGTGATAAATCCATGTTCACATTCAACGCCAGGCCATGAAATGAACAGCCTCGGCGAATGCGTAAGCCGAGTGAACATACTTTTTCTGCACCAATATACACACCTGGTGCATCGGCGCGTGGTGCCGCACTTACACCATATTCGGCAAGTACGTTTACAATAGTGTTTTCGATCGCTGTAACGAGCTGACGAACGCCTATTTTTCGGCGGCGGATATCAATTAGAAAATACACCACGAGTTGGCCAGGACCATGGTAGGTAACTTGGCCGCCTCGATCAACCGGAACCACGGGAATATCGCCAGGTGCTAGTAAATGCTCTGCTTTACCCGCTTGGCCTTGGGTGAAAACAGGCGGGTGCTCTACTACCCAGAGTTCATCGATTGCTTGCTCATCACGGTGATCCGTAAATGATTGCATCGCTTTCCACACCGGCTCATAAGCCATGTTATGAAGTTGGCGAATGTTCAGTTTTTCCATGCCCTAATTGGTTCCGTTGTGAGTGCTAGCGTTACAACACGTAACGCACATCATCAATAGCCGATAAACTACGATATAAGGTTTCTACGTGTTGTTTACTGGTAACAACCACGGAAACCGAAACTGAGTGGTAATTGCCTTTGCTTGAGGGGCGAACTTCAGGGCTATAATCGCCCGGCGCGTGTTGCTGCACCACAGCAATAATTTCGTCTGCTAAAGAGTTGCTAGCCACGCCCATCACACGAAAGGTAAAATCGCATGGGAAATCTAATAACTCATCAAACTTAGTGTTCATTGTACAACTCCTCAAGCGCAGTTTGGTCTACTTTGCCTGAATAAATCAATTAACATTTGTGTGATTGGGCCTACCTGGCCATTACCAATTTGGTGCTCATCTACATAAGCAACTGGCATGATTTCACGGGTTGAGCTACATAAAAAACATTCGTTTGCAGTATACAGCTCGGCAACCGAGAATGCTTTTTCATGCACCTCAATACCATGTTCACGCGCTAGCTTCAGCACATGCTCACGCGTAATGCCGGGCAAGATTAAGGCATCGTTTGGCGCGGTATAGAGTGCACCATCGCGTACCACAAAATAATTGCTTGAAGCCCCTTCAGTGATTCGCCCTGCGCGATGCAATATCGGTTCAACAGCCCCGAGTGCCTGGGCTTGTTGCTTCAACATGATATTGCCAAGTAAGCTCACACTTTTAATATCGCAACGTAGCCAACGAATATCTTCGAGCAAAGCAACTTTTACCGCATCTGCAACACCTACAGGTGGTGTAAATGGGCTTAACGTTGCCATTACTGTTGGCGCCAGGTTAGCACTGGGTAGGTGATTACGTGGAAACTCACTACCTCTGGTTATTTGGATGTACAACACCGAGTTTTCAAGAGGCTCGGTACTATTTAATTGTTCAATTATAGCACGCCAATCTGCGTGATTCAGCGTTTGTGGTATACCTACTTCTCGTAAACTTCGATCAAGCCGCTGCATATGCGCGGTAAATAAGAATGGCATACCGTTATAAATGGGTACTACTTCGTAAATGCCATCAGCAAATAAAAATCCCCGATCGAAAGCGGAGATTTTTGCTTGGCTATGGGGAATAATTTCCCCATTCAAATATACACTACTCATTCGTCACTGAAGCTCTGCTTAATGCTATCAATTATACGCTTGAAGAATCCACCTTGCGCTACCTCTTGTAGGGTAACCAATGGGAAGCTGGCGATATCTTCACCATCAAGGGTTAGATTTACTGTGCCCACAACCTGGCCGACAGAGAGAGGCGCTTCAAGGGTTTGATCAAGCTCAAAGTTGGCGCGTAGGTTTTGGCGTTGCCCACGTGGTAAAGTAACCACAACATCCGCCCCAGCCCCCAAAGAAATTTCGTCTACACTACCACCCCAAATGCGCTGGCTAGCAAGCGCTTCGCCTTCGGTGTAAGCGGTAATGGTTTCAAAGAAACGAAAGCCATAGTTGAGTAGCTTTTTTGTTTCTGCAGCGCGGGCTGCTTCACTTGCCGTACCCATCACAACAGTAATGAGGCGTGTATCACCTTCTGTGGCAGAGGTAACCAAGCTATAGCCTGATTCAGTGGTGAAACCAGTTTTCATGCCATCTACGTTTAGGCTGCGATCCCACAATAAAGAGTTACGGTTGTACTGGCGAATACCATTAAAAGTGAATTCGCGCTCTTGGTAAATTTCATACTCTGCCGGTACATCACGAATAAGCGCTTGTGCTAATACAGCCATATCGCGAGCTGTAGTGCGTTGATTATCCGCTGGTAAACCATGTGAGTTGGCAAATGTAGTATTGCTAAGGCCTAATTGATCGGCATATGCATTCATTAAATCTGCGAATGCTTCTTCGGTGCCAGCGATGTGTTCTGCCATAGCTACGCAGGCATCATTACCTGAGGCAATAATAATTCCGTAATTCAAATCACGAACTGAAACTTCACGGCCAACTTCGATAAACATTAGCGATGAGCCTGGAAAGTTACGTGCCCATGCGTTACGGCTAATTGTTACCATGTCGGTGTCACTAATATTGCCATTTTGCAGCTCAGTACCAATGATGTAGCTGGTCATGATTTTGGTTAAACTAGCAGGCCCATGCAGTTCATCCGCGTTTTCACTTGCAATAATGCGGCCTGTTGCGTAATCCATCATTACATACGCTCGGGCATTTACATTTGGCACCGGCGGCACCACCGATTGAGCGGCAGCAACTGAACTAAACAGTAAGATACCCACACTGGAAACTATAGAAGCAATTCGGCGGTATTTTGTCATTACAACAGGTCTCTTTGGTTAAACGGCATTAAAAAATAATTGAGCATTGCGAAATAGGCTCTACTAGAAAGAGCGCAGATTATAGCAAAAACTCCTACATTAGGGTTAATTGATTAGTTTGTAGCGGTAACTGGAACTCTAAATATTCCGTTAAAGCCATCAGCTTGTAAGCGGTTTATCCATTGCATGGTTTGTTGCTCATTAAAAGGGCCCAGTAGTAATCGATTCAGACCATTTTCAGCTTTAGTAGTTGCACTTAAAGCGTAATTTTCTTCTAAACGTTGTTTCAATGGCTGCAAATTAGCAATGTTTTGCGTGGCAGCAACTTGAATATACTGCAGGTTTTCTTGCACTTCGCTCTCGGCAATATACGGATACATTGCATTTTGTGCTGGCGTAATGGCTTCAATATGCACTTGCGCAGTTCCGCTTTGATCAATTCCCAAGGCATATGCCGCCGCGTAAGATAAATCGATAACGCGATCCGGATGGAAAGGGCCACGATCATTTACTCGCACCACAATCTCTTTGTTGTTGCTAAGATTGGTAACCCGAACCCAGCTTGGTAAGGGCAGTGTTTTGTGTGCAGCGGTAAGTGAGTACATATCGAAAAACTCGCCCATCGAGGTGCGATGGCCGTGAAATTTTTGCCCATACCAAGAGGCAATACCAGTTTCGCTGTAACCTTCACTGCTATCTTTAATGAAATACTGTACGCCATTAATTTGGTAGGGGAGATTACCAATGCGGCTCGGCGGTTCGAAGCGCGGCTCTAATTGGTGTAATTCGGCCGGAATAGGGGTTCTTGCTGGGGCGATATCTTGGGCAATACGGTAACGTTCCACGGAACTTGGTGTCGAGCTGCACGCAGCCATGGTTAGGCCTATCAGAAGTAGCCCTACAAGGCGCGCAGCGCGCCCTAAAGTAGAGGTTAAACGCAGAGATATAATTTCGTTTACAACCATCGGAGCGCTGCCTTTATTATTCTAGTTCATCATTTTACACGTAACGTTTATTCAGCGAATCGTGAAGCGAAACTAGCTCAACGATGTTCCCGTAATTGTTTCGCTAACTGTAACACAGCCATGGCATACAGCGGGCTATGGTTATAGCGCGTAATGGCGTAAAAGTTGGGTAAACCCACCCAATATGAAAATTCGCCGTTTGCTTCTTCAAAAGCAAACAGGCGTGCGCGCGTGTCATCGGGAAGCGCAGTAATAAAGTTCACGCCCACCTTCTTCAGATCAGCCACAGTATGGGTGAGTGTTTGGCCACGGCCACTAGTGAGCTCGGCTACAGGTGTATCACTACTAACCCAAGCGGGTATCGCAATCGGTTGGCTATGCTGCCAGCGGTGCTTGGCGAAATAATTTGCCACACTGCCAATAGCATCTACTACATTACCCATTAAATCGCGTACGCCATCATTATCAAAATCTACAGCATAATAGCGATAGCTAGAGGATATAAATTGCCCATACCCCATAGCACCTGCATAGGAACCTTTAATTTCAGTTGCTGGAATATTTTCTTCTTCGCTTAACTGAATGAATTGGCGCAGCTCATCGCGGAAGAAAGCTTGCCTAGGAGGGTAATGGAAACCTAGGGTATATAAGGCATCCAGCACCCGGTGGCGGCCCATAATCGTGCCATACGATGTTTCTACACCCATTATTGCAACAATGATTTCTTCTGGAACACCGTAAGTTGCACTGGCACGTTGTAGTGTTTCTTCATGTGCCTGCCAGAATGCAACACCATCTTGTAAGCGTTTCTCAGTGAGAAAAATTTTGTAATATTCATGCCAAGGCCGCGCTTCCCAAGGTCGGCTAATCGCATCAATAATTTCTTGCTGTTTTTGGGCATTGTGAAGTAGGGCTTCGGTGCGCTCGCGCGGGATATTATGTTCAGTTTCGAGCATTTCAATAAAGGCTTGTTCTTCTTCAGGCCATGTATCTGCTTGCGCCGTGGTAAGCCCAAGAGTTGCTGCGAAGAAAAGATTAACAACGCTGATAGCACCTAACTTTGTCATGAATCGCTGCATAAAAAATTACTTCCTTAAGATGTTGTTAACTTGATTGGCTGATTACTAAACGCCTATGGGTTGCAATGCCCATTAATATACCAAAGCCCGCCATCATGGTTACCATCGAGGTGCCACCATAGCTAATTAACGGCAGCGGCACACCAACTACAGGTAAAATACCGGATACCATGCCAATATTTACCAGCACATAAATGAAGAACGTAAGAGTAATACTGCCGCCGAGCAAGCGTTTAAAGTTACTTTGGGCGCGCATAGAAATTAGCATGCCACGAAAAATAACAAACCCATAAAGTGCTAGTAGGGCAATAACTCCTACAAAACCAAATTCTTCACTAAATACTGAGAAAATAAAATCAGTATGGCGTTCGGGTAAAAACTCTAACTGAGATTGAGTGCCTTGTAACCAACCTTTACCTTCAACCCCACCAGAGCCAATGGCAATTTTTGATTGAATAATGTGATAACCAGAACCGAGAGGATCGGTTTCCGGATTTAAAAAGGTAAGTATTCGTTGCCGCTGGTAATCACGGAGTAAGAAAAACCAAAACAATGGTAACGATGCAGCAGCAGTAACACCGCCGGCAAGAATAAGGCGCCAACTAATACCCGCCAAAAACAGGACAAAGATTCCTGAGCTTGCCACTAAAACCGAAGTGCCTAAATCGGGTTGGCGCGCAATTAACAGAGTAGGTAAAAGTACTATAAGTAAGCCCATGAATACACTAGAGAAGCGAATTGGCAATGGAACTTTTGAACAATACCAGGCAACCATCATAGGTACCGCAAGCTTCATGATTTCAGAGGGTTGAATACGGGTAACGCCAATATCTAACCACCGTTGCGCGCCTTTCCCGCTAACACCAAAAAACATTACTGCTACCAGCATTAATACGCCAATAACATACAGCGGAAATGCATAGGTTCGAAAAATATCGGGTGCTAATTGGGCTACCACGAAGAGCACCACAAAGGATACGCCCATGCGAATGGCTTGTCGTTGTACCAAGCCAATATCTTGGCCTCCAGCACTATAAATTACCACTAAGCTAACGGCACATAAGGCAATAAGCCCGAGCATTAATGGGCCATCGAGATGTAGCTTGGCGAGCCAAGGGTTACGCTGACGTTCTTCAGTTGTCTGCATGTTCTCTCTCGCTTCTAATAGTGGCTAATATTTCCTGCTTTGTTTGTTCGCCTGCGAAGTAATAATCCATGATCGCCCGTGAAACTGGTGCTGCATTGCGGCCACCGCCACCCACGTTTTCGATGGCTAACGCTATTACGATTTCTGGGTTTTCAGCAGGGGCAAAACCAATATAGGTGGCGTTATCACGAAAACGCTCGGCAACGTCTTCGATATCAGGACGCTCGTCGGTTTCATCGCTTAATGCTACTACTTGTGCAGTACCGGTTTTGCCGGCTGATGTATAGGTACTATTCAAGAAAGCGGTGCGCGCGGTACCACGAATATTGGTAATAGTGCGTGCCATAGAATTCTTGATTGTTTGCCAATGTTGGGGATTACTCAGTTCTATTGGTAAATCTTCAATCGGTTCAACCAAGGTAAAGATACCTTGTTGTTCTGTGCCACGAATTAACCGAGGTGTTAAACGCCGCCCCTTAGTAGCAATAATATTGGTGGATGTTGCTAACTGTAAAGGGGTTACCGTCCAAAAGCTTTGGCCGATACCTACCGAGAGGGTTTCGCCCTGATACCAAGGTTCATTAAAGCGCGCGCGCTTCCAGCCGCGATCTGGCATTAACGCGGTGCTTTCTTCGTGGATATCGATACCTGTGCGCTTACCAAAGCCCATTTCACCCATAAAACTAGAAATCTTATCGATACCGAGTGTATGGGATAAATCGTAGAAGTAGGTATTACATGATTCGGCGATAGCCTCGTTAATGGTTACCCACCCATGCCCGTGTGGACGCCAATCGCGGAAACGACGCTCTACTCCATCAAGCTTGTACCAACCGGGATCCCAAATTCTACTCTCTGCGGTAATTTCACCCTCATGTAAACCAAGAATACCGAGGTGCGGCTTAATGGTAGATGCCGGTGGATAGCGCCCCTGAGTGGCGCGATTAATAAGAGGGTTGGCAGGATTGTTGAGTAGGGCGCGATATTCACCCGTAGATATTCCGCCCACAAAGAGATTGGGATCGTAACCAGGATTAGAATAGAGGGCCAAAACGCCACCAGTTTGGCTATCAAGTACTACAATCGCACCACGGCGGTTGCGTAGTTGGTGGCGCGCTACTTCTTGTAAGCCAACATCAAGCTCTAAGTGAATATCACTACCTGGTGTGGGCGGATTAAATTCTAACGTACGTACAACTCTACCGCGGTTATTTACTTCCACAGTTTGGTAGCCTACTTGGCCATGTAACATATCCTCGTAATAGCGTTCTATGCCCTGCTTACCAATGGTTCGGGTAGCTGCATATTGCGCATATCGTTCTTGCTCACGCAGCCGCACCACATCTTGTTGATTAATTCTGCCTACATAGCCAAGCGCATGAGTAAATAGATCGCGATGCGGATAAAAGCGTTGTAAACGGCCTTCGATGTTAATGCCTGGATATTGATGCTGTAACGATGCGAACCGTGCTACTTGGTTTTCATTCAAGTTATCGAAAAAGGTTATTTGTGGAAATCGGCGTGGCTGATACAAGCGTTGGTAAAATTGCTCAATTGCTTCTTCAGGTAGTTCGAGCAAAGCCACTAATTGTTCCAGAGTAAAGCGTAAATCCTGCACTTCTTGAGGGCTGATTTCTAAACTATAAACGGGTGTATTATCGGCGAGAAGAATGCCGTTACGATCATAAATTAAGCCGCGATTTGGTGGTACTGGCAGTACCATAATGCGATTGCTGTTGGAGCGAGTTTGAAATTCTTGAAAGCTAGTAACTTGGAGTTTGTAGAGATTACTAAGCAGTAATGTAAATACAACGCCCACTACCACTAAACTAACAATAGCACGGTGCCCAAACAACGCTGTTTCAGCTTGATGATTTCGAATAGGAACGCGCTTTCTCATAATTTTTATTCGCGATGGTAAGGGTGATTACTAAGTAAACTCCATGCCCTAAATAGGGCTTCTGCAATAACAACACGAACGAGCGGGTGTGGCAAGGTTAACGGTGATAAAGACCAGCGTTCATCTGCACGAGCTTGGCACTCGAGCGAGAGACCCTCGGGGCCACCCACTAGAAATGCAACATCACGGCCATCTAATTGCCATTGCTGCATGCGCTGCGCTAGTTTGTGGGTATCCCAAGGTTTACCATTTACTTCTAAGGTAACTACGTGAGTGGGGCCTTTTAAGGCGGCGAGCATTTTCTCGCCTTCTTGTTGCGTGAGCTTGCTAATGTCGGCTTTTTTACCGCGTTTACCTGCAGTAATTTCAACTAATTCGAGTGGTAGTTCGGGTGGCATGCGCTTCGCATACTCTTGATAGCCAGTAGCTACCCAACTGGGCATTTTGCTACCTACTGCAATCAATTGCATCCGCATAACGGCTGTTTAACCCCAGAGCTGTTCGAGTTGATAAAAATCGCGCGTGGAATCTTGCATCACATGTGCAACTACCGGGCCGAAATCTACCAAAACCCATTCGCCATCTAACTCGCCTTCAATACCTAATGGTACTTCGCCCGCATGCTTTCCTTCAATCGCCACGTGCTTGGCAATACTGCGAACATGGGTTTTTGAGTTGCCTGAGCAAATGACCAAAAAATCACTTACATCGGTTTTCTTACGGACATCAATTACTTGAATATCTCTACCCTTTAAATCTTCAATTTTAGCTACAACAAAATCACGTAATTGTTCAGTTTGCAACGCTCGGTTACTCCTATAGAAATCGTTAACGGCGGAAGTGTACCACGAGAAAGGCGTTTCGTGCAGTAGTGGCTAGCAGTAAAGGTTGTGTTTGCAAATGTAATGCCACACTGGCTCAGGCAATAATTCAGGTTTGCTTGTCCGATCGCGTAAGCGATCTCGTAATTCGCTGGCAGAAATATTAATCGGCTCAACATCGGCAATGAAGATTTTCCCCACCCCTGTTTGCATGTTCTTAGCTTCAGCTTGGCGGCTCTGCAATAGCGCTTTTACATCAGTACTGGCATCACTAAGTGAATAACCTGGGCGTGGCAGCACAATGAAATGGGCATAACTAAATAAACGTTCCCAATGTTCCCAACTAGGTAGGTTCAATAAACTATCCATACCAATAATAAAGTATAAGGTAGCGTTCGCGCAGCTGGCATGAAAGTGTTTTAGCGTAGGAAGTGTGCGGGAAGGTAATCCTTGGCGCAGCTCCCAATCATTTACCACAAACCGATCATCGAGAGTTGCAGCAGCCTCTAACATCGCCAAGCGATGGGTTTCTAAAGCCTCGGGTTGTTGCCTATGAGGAGGTAAACATGTGGGTAATAAGTGAATGCAATCGAAGTGGAAATGCTCAGCTACTTGCTGAACCGGTTTAATATGGCCCCAATGCACTGGATCAAAGGTTCCACCAAGAATTGCAATTTGTCGGGTGGTTACTGGCATCAGTTACACGCTCTCGTTTAATGGAATGTGCTGCAGTGGATTATTAACAGCGAAATTCACCGCTTCCAGCGCACCTAAACCGCTATGCTCAGGAAAAAATAACAAGCCAATATGGCAAGCTAGAGTTTTCGGGCATTCTTTACTATCTCGTTTTAACGCATATTCAAGGCGTTCTAACAAATGAATGCGTGCCGCGCTGCGTGGGGCACTATCTGTTTGTGCAAGCCGCAAATATGCATCTTGTTGAGATTGCCAAATATTCTCAGCCGACCAAATTGGTTGCAAGCTTTGCTGCTGGCGTTTGGCTTGGCGAATATTGGCGAGTGCGAAATGTAAGCGTTGTAGCACCCAATGAATTAATACAGGTTCGCTGCCGGTTTCAAACAAACGTTGTAAACAATGCATGAACTCTTGGGAGCGTTGCTGCACAATAGCTTCCCGTAACGAAAATACATCGAAACGGCTGCTATCATGGTTGGCATTGCGCACTTCCTCTAAGCTAATCGTTACCGCAGTGGGTTGTTTGGTTTCGTTGGCGGCACTAGGGCAATGCAACAAGCTAAGCTTTTGTAGAGCTTGGTTTAATGCCAGTAAATTACCTTCATACCAATCGCATAATTGTTGCACCGCATCGGGGGCTAGATGCAACCCCATAGCATTCGCACGTTGTACAACAAATTTTGGTAGGTGTTGGCGGTTCGGCCGATATATGGGTACAAACACGCCGTTTTTTACGAGTGCTTTAAACCATTTACTGTTTTGTTGATCTTTGCGCAGGTTAGGGCCAAACAATAACAGCAGCTGGTCGCTTGTTTGCGTATTGGCATATTCAGCTAAAGCTTGGCTACCATCACGGCCAGGCTTGGCATCCGGTAGCTCAAGCTCAATAACTTGTTGTTCGGTGAACAATGATAGGGTTTGGCTGGCAGTGAAGAGGGCATCCCAACTAAACTCCTTGTCTTGGGTAAATCGCTGGCGCTCACTAAACCCTTGTGCCCGAGCTGCTTGGCGAATCTGATCACAGCACTCAGCCACCAAAAAGGGCTCGTCACCAAATACTAAATATATCGGCGCGAGCTTCTCCTGCAGGTGCGAACTTAAACGTTCAGGATAGAGCTGCATGATTCACTCCTAGCCGTTATTGGCTTGGTCGAGGGTGAATTGATTCAGTAATAATAGTAATCGATGTGCAGCATCATTGCGCATTTCAGTTACCAAAAGCTCGAGTTCACGAGTTTTCGCAAGGGCAAAGTTTGGATCATCTTGGTAATCACGCAAAATTTGAATGGTGTGGTGAGAACTATCACCATTCGCTGCGGTAAATGTAACGGGTAGCACGTAAATGAGTTCGTATTCCGCAACCTGGCCTGAGGTAAGCATTGAAAGAATGCGCCGATCAAAGCGATCTGGATGCAGTTGAACATGAATAATATTAGCCCCTTGGCTTACCACATTTACGTTCCGTTGCGTAAGCACTTCATTTACTAAAGTAGCTATTTCACTGCGTGTTGGCGCTTCTAACGATACGGCATCAAGTTGCGGAGCTAACTGATAGTTACCGCGCAGCTGAAAACTACAGGCAGTTAACAACAATAAGGCCGCTGCAAGCAGCAGGCCTTGTTGCATGGCGCGCATATTAACTAACAACGATGTTAACCAATTTGCCAGGAACATAGATTACCTTACGCACAGTTGCTGCATCGGTGTACTTTTTAACGTGTTCATCGGCCAGCGCAATTTTCTCAATGCTTTCTTTGTTGATATCCGCTGGTACGGTAATTTTCGCCCGTACTTTGCCATTCACTTGCACGATAATCAATTTCTCATCTTCTACTAAAGCGGTGCTATCAACTGCTGGCCATTGGCTGAAATTGATATCTGTGCTGTGCCCCAGTGCATGCCACATACGCTCACAAATGTGTGGCGTGATAGGCGAAAGCATTAGCGTTACTGCAGTTAATGCTTCTTGCATGATGGCTTTATCTTCATCTGCCGTTAGCGGTGCTTTTTGCAAATGATTGGTAAGCTCCATAATGGCGGCAATAGCGGTATTAAAGTTTTGCCGGCGGCCCATATCATCACTTACTTTCGCGATGGTGCGATGCAGCTCACGGCGCAACGCTTTTTGCGCGCCAGAAAGATGAGTTGGGGTAGGGTAAGTGCCCGCAAAATCTTGGAAATCGTATACTAGTTTCCATACCCGCTTCAAGAATCGATGCGCGCCTTCCACACCGGAATCAGACCACTCTAGGGTTAACTCAGGCGGCGCTGCAAACATCATAAACAAGCGCACCGTATCGGCACCGTATTTATCCACCATAATCTGCGGATCAATACCGTTGTTCTTGGATTTCGACATTTTGCTGATGCCAGCATGCTGTACCGGTTGGCCATCATGCTTATAAATTGCCCGCACCACATCGCCTTTTTCGTTGCGGCTGATTTCTACATCTACTGGTGAGTACCAGGTTTTCGCGCCATTTTTGTCTTCACGATAATAGCTATCGGCTAACACCATACCTTGGCACAACAAGCGCTTAAATGGCTCATCTGAACTCACAAGGCCAGTATCGCGCATTAGTTTATGGAAAAAGCGCGAGTAAAGTAGATGTAGAATCGCGTGCTCAATACCCCCAATATACTGATCTACAGGTAGCCAGTAGTTTGCTTTCTCTGGGTCGAGCATGCCGGTGTCATGGCGCGGCGAACAATAGCGTGCGTAATACCAGCTCGATTCCATGAAGGTATCGAAAGTATCAGTTTCGTGCTCTGCCGGCATGCCATTGAAGGTAGTTTTTCGCCATTCTGGATCGTCTTTAATGGGCGAGGTAACGCCATCCATTACTACGTTTTCAGGCAGCCTTACTGGTAGCTCAGATTCCGGAACGGCAGCTGATTCACCATTTGCTAAATTCAGCATTGGAATTGGCGTGCCCCAGTAACGTTGGCGCGATACACCCCAATCGCGCAAGCGATAGTTCACTTGGCGTTCACCAATACCCATATTCTCTAGTTTGTTAGCAATGGCATCGAAGCCTTCTGCAAAACTCAAGCCGCTGAACGCACCTGAATTAACTAAGGAGCCTTTTTCAATTAACGCGCCTTGGCTATAATCATGCTCGCCTTCAGCTGCGGCAATTACTGGCTGAATTGGCAAGCCATAGGTGGTGGCAAATTCAAAATCACGTTGATCATGAGCAGGCACTGCCATTACCGCACCGGTGCCATAATCCATTAATACAAAGTTAGCTACCCACACTGGCACAGATTCGCCAGTTAGCGGGTGTTTGGCCGAAAAGCCGGTAGGAATACCACGTTTTTCCATAGTTGCTAATTCGGCTTCAGCAACTTTTTGTTGCTTACAGCTATCTACGAAAGCTGCCACTTGCGGATTTTGCGCAGCTGCTTTTTGCGCCAATGGATGCTGGGCAGCAACCGCCATATAAGTAACACCGTAAAAGGTATCTGGGCGCGTGGTGTATACACTGAGCGCCATTTCGAATTGTTCCACTTGGAAAGTGATTTGCACACCCTCAGAACGGCCAATCCAATTGCGCTGCATCGCTTTTACTTGTTCAGGCCAGCCATCGAGCTGATCGAGATCACTCAGCAACTCTTCTGCATAGGCGGTAATCTTCACAAACCATTGGGGAATTTCTTTTTGTTCTACTAAAGCACCAGAACGCCAGCCTCTGCCATCAATAACTTGTTCATTGGCTAACACGGTTTGATCAATAGGATCCCAGTTCACAGTCGAGTTTTTCTTATATACCAAGCCTTTTTCATACAGCTTGGTGAAGAACCACTGTTCCCAGCGATAGTACTCGGGGTGGCAGGTTGCTATTTCGCGGTTCCAATCATAGCCAAAGCCAAGCGCTTTCAGCTGATTGCGCATGTCACCGATATTTTCGTAGGTCCATTTTGCTGGCGCTGATTTATTCTGAATGGCTGCATTTTCAGCCGGTAATCCAAACGCATCCCAGCCAATTGGATGGAGCACATTTTTACCATGCAGGCGCTGATATCGAGAAACCACGTCACTCAAAGTATAATTGCGCACATGGCCCATGTGCAGCTTGCCGCTCGGATATGGAAACATAGAAAGGCAGTAAAACTTCTCTTTGCTTTCATCTTCCGTTACCGCGAATACCTGATCTTGATCCCAACGTTGTTGAACTTCTGTTTCAAGCACGGTGGGTTGATATTGTTCCTCAATTCTTTGCGTCATGTATCGTACTACCCGTTACCTAATGGCTGTTACTCATGATTATTTTAAAAATTGCACATACTAAGGATTGCGAAAGCCAAAATTAGGCATTAAAAATCATCGCCAACCACATCACTAATGCAATCACAATACCGGCTACGCCGAAGAAAATGGCTTCAATTCTGCCACGCAGTTTATCTTCGTTGTTACTATCTGTTACTGGTGGTAATAGCGCAACAATAATACTGGCGATGCCTAAGCCTGCAGAAGCAACGAGTACAGTAAATAAAATGGCGTCAAATAAATTGCCCATAAGAGTTTCCTTTTGCTAAATAACGAGAGGGCTGCGTTTAGCCCTCAAGTGTATAGTTTTTACATTAAATTGACTACGCTAAGCGCGGTTTTTTGCGCGGTTTTTCGCGGTTGGTAAGCGCAAGCTTACTAAGCTTGCAACGAATGCGATTAACCAAGCAAATAAATCACCAAAGCGCGCAAAGTACGTTGTGCCTGCAACTAGCATTACTCGCGTACTGGCAACCCCTGTGGTGAACTGGGGTAAGCGAACCAATGTGTTACCCATTTCGTCAAATACACCCGTAATGCCATTATTGGTGGCACGCAATATAGGCCTACCTAACTCCCGAGCTCGCATTTTTGCGATCTCAAGGTGTTGATGGGGGCCATGTGAATTACCAAACCAACTATCATTGCTAATAGTTAACAGCAACTGCGTATCGGTATTGAAGTTCGCTCTAATTTGCCGAGAAAAAGCCACTTCATAGCAAATGTTTGCCGCTATATTTACGCCGTTGGCATCCAAGTTTGGCTGCACTGCAGCCCCCCTAGTAAAAGACGACATCGGTAAGTTAAATAAAGGTGCTAATGGCCGTAACAGCGATTCAAACGGAACAAACTCACCAATGGGTAGTAATTGATGCTTTTGATAACGATTGTTGTGGCCATAAAACCATGAGCTACCAGATTGCTCACCAAGTACGATCATACTGTTATAAAAGGCATCTTCGCTGCGATCCAGATCAATAATTCCACTAATAAGCGTGCTACCAGCGGCAAGCAAACGCGCATCTAGATTTGCCAAATGATGCTGTGCTAGTGGCTCAATATAGGTAATGGCAGATTCCGGCCAAATAATTAAATCGTGATTATAATAGGGCTCGGTAAGCTCTAAGTAAGCTTGTAGGTTTGGCCATTGCTGTTCAGCGTTCCATTTTAAATCTTGCTTAATATTTCCCTGAACTAATGCCACCTGCAAAGTTTCGCCACTTGCTTGCATTGGGTTTAACCGCGGTGCATACCAAGCTAAAGCGAAAATAATTAAGGAAATAAACAGCCACTCGAAACGTTTTCGTAAGAACAGCATGGCGATACTGATGGCAATTAATAATAAGGCAACGCTAATACCGAGCTCGCCAATGTGCGGCGCCAAGTTGCCAAGTGTAAACGAGGTATGGGCATAGCCGATACTAAGCCATGGAAAACCAGTAAACAGCCAGCCCCGCAAAAATTCCGTAACCAACCAAATCACTGGTAATAAAAACAGGCTGTAGCCGTTGGTGTACCGGCGTAAACGAAACCATAGCCAACCGGCTAACGCAGGGAATAGGGCTAAATATGCGCACAGTAGTACCATCAATAATAAGGAAACAGGCAGCGGTACACCGCCGAATTGGTCAATACTTACGAACACCCAACTAATACCAGTGCCAAACCAGCCAAAGGCGAACCACCAACTGGTAAAAGCTGCCTCTTTACCGGTTTTGCTACGCACCAAAGCGAGCAGCCACAAAGCTAATAGAATAGGTACTAACCAAGCTTGTTGAAACGGTGCATAAGCAAATAGCATGGCTGCACCGCACAGCAGCATAAAGCCATGGCGCCACTTGGCAACGGTAAAGAAAGGTTTGGTTTTAAGCACCGCAACTACAGCAGCATTAAATTGCTGAATTATCATTAACTGCCTTCTCCATCGCCGTTAACGGCTGGGCTCTTATCCTGTTAGGTATCTTGGGTTGGTAACGATACTTGAACTTGTTGAATGCGTCGTCGATCTGCTGCGGTTACTTTAAAAGTAAAGTTGCCAATCATCACCGATTCTCCAATTTCTGGAACATGGCCAAAGCTATGGGCAACTAAGCCACCAATAGTGTCATATTCATCATCGGCAAATTCAGTATGAAAATAATCGTTGAAATCCTCGATTGGGGTAAGTGCTTTCACCATGAAGCGCGAATTATTGATGCGGCGAATATCGCTACTCGAATCATCATCATCAGTTTCATCTTCAATTTCACCAACAATTTCTTCAAGAATATCTTCAATGGTTACTAAGCCAGAAACACCACCATATTCATCCACCACAATCGCCATATGATAGCGCTTAGAGCGAAACTCTTTTAGCAGTGCATCTACACGCTTGCTTTCTGGAACAATTACCGCAGGGCGCATTACTTGATCAAGAGAGAAGGGTTCATCAACTAGGTTAAAACCGAAGCTTAGCAAATCTTTGGCGAGTAAAATGCCTTCGATATGGTCTTTATTGTCACTCACAACTGGGTAACGTGAGTGCTGCGTTTGAATAACCGTTGGCAGAAACTCTTCTACGCTTTGGTTTTTATCAATGGTTACCATTTGCGAGCGCGGAATCATGATGTCGCGAACTTTCAATTCCGCCACATCGAGCACACCCTCAATCATTTCCTTTGTGTCTAAATCAATCAAGTCGCGGTACTCCGCGTCTTGAATCATATCTACCAGCTCTTCTCTGCTGGTTGGCTCACCGTTAAATGCCTGTAGTAACTTTTGTGCCCAGGTTCTTCGTGGTGAACCGTTCCCTGGGTGGGGTTTGTCATCGTTCATCGATGTTTACTCGCTCCTCGAGTGATTCGTTATAGAACCCTCAGGTTCATTAAATGCATGGTTGTTAGCATACGGGCTTGGAATCGAGAATTCAGCTAGTAATTTAATTTCTAGTGCTTCCATCTCTTCAGCTTCCGCGTCATCTATATGATCATAGCCCAATAAGTGTAATGTACCGTGTATTACTAAGTGCGCAAAATGATGTTCAAGCGAGATATTTGCTGCTTGCGCTTCACTTTGCATCACTTCGTTGCAGATCACAATATCACCTAATAAGGGAATATCGAGTTCTACACCTTCGGGAAGTTCATCAGCGAACGGAAACGAAAGTACATTAGTGGGCTTATCATTGCCACGGTAATCGCGATTCAATGTTTGCACTTCATTTGCATCGGTAATGCGAATGGTAAGTTCCGCTGTAGTTAAACCGCAGGCGGTTAATGCTGCGCTTGCCCACGCGGTAATTTGTGCTGCAGTGGGGATTTCGTTAGCTACACCTTGTTCAGCAAGCGTGTTTTGGATATCAACATGAAAATCCATGCTATTCATTATCCTCAGGTTCGGAGGTGGTATTTTTCGTTGGTGCTGCTGCGCGAGCAGCTCGGTGTTCCGCTGCGCGTTTAGCATCTTTCGCGGCATTATCGCTATCAAACTGTTCATATGCTACTACAACGCGCTGAACTACTGGGTGGCGTACCACATCTTTGGCATTGAAAAAGGTGAAGCTAATGCCTTCAATATCATTTAATACTTCAATCGCTTGGCGTAATCCAGATTTCGCCCCACGTGGTAAATCGATTTGCGTAATATCACCGGTAATTACCGCTTTCGAATTAAAGCCAATGCGAGTTAAGAACATTTTCATTTGTTCGGCAGTGGTATTCTGGCTTTCATCCAAAATAATAAAGGCATCATTCAACGTGCGGCCGCGCATGTAAGCAAGAGGTGCAATTTCAATCACGCTGCGCTCAATCAGTTTCTCTACTTTCTCAAAGCCCAGCATTTCAAATAGGGCATCGTAGAGAGGGCGTAAGTAGGGATCTACTTTCTGGGCTAGATCGCCGGGGAGAAAACCGAGCTTTTCACCCGCCTCTACAGCTGGGCGAGTTAACAGAATGCGGCGAATTTCTTGTCGTTCAAGTGCATCAACAGCAGCTGCAACGGCAAGGTAGGTTTTTCCGGTACCGGCCGGGCCGATACCAAAATTAATATCATGATTAAGAATAGCGCGCACATAGCCCTGCTGATTTTTATTCCGCGGTTTGATTAACCCGCGTTTAGTTTTAATCAGGGTCATGGGATCATCGTCGGGGCCTTCTTCTTGCTCAAGGGCCGAACTTTCTTGAATGGCAAGGTGCACTTGGTTGGGATCAATTGGCTTTTGTTTGCCTCGCACGGGCGCTGTTTCAATGTATAGGTTTTTAAGAATCTCTTCTGTAGCGCGCAGTGCCGCCGGCTCACCAATAATTCGGAAGTGATGATTATTTTGAATTACTTCAACACCCATACGCCGTTCAATATGGCGAATGTTGTCGTTAAATGGGCCGCACAAACCCGCTAAACGCTGGCTATCAGCAGGTTCAAGATAGAGATCAACAGTGGCTACTGATTTACTCAAAAATTCCTCTCAATCTAATTCATAAGTTCTAAAGTGATGAATACTTCATTTTGCTCATTAAAGATTTCAGCAGCGCCCAGATGCGGTATAAATCTGCCGCGCTGCTGTTATCAAACTGGCAAACTAAGCGTTATTTGCCGGTGCTACATGCCCCACACCAAGCTCATCTATCGTTTCTGCGTTGCGCGCTAATATTGCCTGCGGCGCTATTTCTACCCGTAAACCCATCTCATGTTCTTCCCGAATAAGGTCGCCACGTAGTGAGTTTGGTAACGCTTCTGTAATTAATACATCAACAAACTTACCAATCATATCGGGGCGGCCAGAGAAGTTTACAACCCGGTTATTCTCGGTACGGCCACTAAGCTCCATCGGGTTCTTCTTCGATGGCCCAATAACTAGAATACGCTGTTCGGTATTTAGCATTTGCCGCGCGTGCCGTTGGGCTTGCTGGTTAATGCGCTGTTGCAGCAGTTGCAAACGTTGCTTCTTGGTGTCTTCTGTTACGTCATCAGGTAAATCTGCTGCTGGCGTTCCCGGCCGTGCGCTGTAAATAAAACTGAAGCTCAAATCAAAATCAATGGCTTGAATTAAATCCATCGTAGCTTCGAAATCCGCATCTGTTTCACCAGGAAAACCAATAATAAAATCAGACGACATAGCCATATTTGGGCGTACTTTTTTCAGTTTGCGAATCTGTGATTTGTATTCGATTGCCGTGTGCGCGCGTTTCATTAACGCTAGTATCCGATCAGAACCACTTTGCACTGGTAAATGTAAATGATTTACCAATTCAGGAATGGTTTCGTAGGCGGCAATAATATCATCGGTAAACTCCACCGGGTGGGAGGTGGTGTAACGAATGCGATCAATACCATCAATAGCGGCAATCAAGTGCAATAACTCAGCAAAGGTACAAATATCGCCATCATGATACTCACCGCGGAAGGCATTTACGTTTTGGCCAAGTAAATTTACTTCTCGCACGCCTTGTTCAGCAAGTTGCGCAATCTCGTACAATACATCATCTACTGGGCGGCTTACTTCTTCACCGCGAGTATAGGGCACCACGCAGAATGTACAGTATTTGCTACAGCCTTCCATAATGGAAACAAAGGCGGTTGGGCCATCAGCCTTTGGATCTGGCAAGCGATCAAATTTTTCAATTTCAGGAAACGAAATATCAATCACCGAACCTTTACCGTCGCTAAGCTCTTTTAACATAGCGGGTAAGCGGTGTAGCGTTTGTGGGCCAAATACAAGATCCACGAAGGGAGCACGTTGGCGAATAGCAGCGCCTTCCTGAGAAGCTACGCAGCCGCCTACGCCAATCACTAAATCGGGCTTATCGTGCTTGAGTAATTTCCAGCGTCCGAGTTGATGGAACACCTTCTCTTGCGCTTTTTCGCGAATTGAACAAGTGTTCAACAGAATTAAATCTGCATCTTCGGCTTCAGCCGTTGGTTCGTACCCGAGGTGTGCATGAAGTAGATCAGCCATTTTCGCTGAATCATACTCGTTCATTTGACAACCCCAGGTTTTGATATAGACCTTTTTACTCATAACCTTGTCTTCATTCCACCGCATATTCGAAAGGGAACGTATTCTACCTTGTTCGCTATTCGTACGCTACCTTCTCTGGCTATTGCTGGTGATTTCAAGCTAGCATTTTCGTTGCGCTTAGCGTTATGGTTGCGGCGTAACGATTTGTGGTGCGCGATTCTGCCGAATAGCTAAATAACCCGCTGCAATAATTACTACCGAGCCAAGGAACATGTGCCAGGTAAATGCTTCGCCCCAAACTAGGTAACCAATTAAGCCCGCAAATAACACTGAACTATAGGTAAATACGCCTACTTGGGAAGGAGGCGCGATACTAAATGCGCGGGTCATGGTGAGTTGGCCAATTACGGCAAACAACCCCATTAGTGCAACGCCCAACCATAACGAAAGGCTGATAGATTGCCAGTTTAGTAACACTGGGATTGCCGTAACAATAGTTGCGAAGAACGAAAAATAGAACACGATCTTACTCGGTGATTCGGTACTCGCCATTTGCCGAATAATGGTTTTGGTAGACGCCGCCAAAATTGCCGCTAATACGGCCAGCAACATTACCGCAGGAAGATTGCCAGCGAATGGGTTAAGAAATATTAGAACACCAAAGAAACCAAAACCAATAACGAACCACAAGCGTAAAGAAATACGCTCTTTTAACCAAAAAAAGCTAATCAATGGAATAAAGAAGGGCGCCATTAGCAACACTAGTGTGGCTTTTGCTAAAGACACTTGGGAGATTACTAGGAAAAATAGGTACATTGCACCAACTCCCGCAATGCCACGCAGTATATGCAGTTTTAGCTGGCTGGTACGAAATGCGGTATGGCGCTTTTTAATCAGCCATGGAATTAAAATCAGAAATGCGAAGAAGTTACGAAAGAACACTAAATGAAAAAAGGGCACGTCTGGAGTGAGGTATTTAACCATTGCACTGGTGGCTGCGAAACACAATTCGGCGAACAGCAAGAGTGCCGATGCAACAATGAGTGGGTTCAGTGCAATTCTCCTTTCCTGCAGCCGCCTGCAAATAGGCGTTGAATAGGGCTAGTAAGAGCCGATAAAGCGCGATTATTTTATCATACGCGCACGGATGTGCATCGAGAATTATTGCGAATCGCGGTAAACTAATCTGCAGCAGTTTGCGCAACAGAGCAAAACAAGCAACGAGGGTATGCATGAATACACAGCCACACTCTAAAACAGCACAAGAAACATCAGCTACAGCGGTTGATGAGAGCTTGCCATGGGTAATAGTGGGCGGCGGCATGGTTGGTGCCAGTATGGCGCTGGCGTTAGCCGAGGCTGGCCGGCATGTTGTAGTGTTAGAACCCTTTCCGGAACAACGTTATGTGGCAAGTGAACCCTATGATTTACGTATTTCGGCGATTACGGCAGATAATATTGTCTTACTCAAGCAGCTTGGCATTTGGCAGGCGTTACGTGATTTGCGTGTGCAGGCGTTTCATCAACTAGCCGTTCGCGAGGGTAACAATGATTGGTTAATCTTCGGTGATTTAGTAAAACCGCCACTTGGCTATATGATTGAGAATAGGGCGCTGCAGCAAGTACTCACGAGCGCGCTGCAAGTTCATGAGAGGGTGCGCTATGTTACCGATGGCTTTGCGGCACTTGGCGCAGATCAACAAGTAATTACTCGCTCTGGTGAGGCAATTTCCTATCAATACGTGATAGCAGCCGATGGCCTACATTCACAAGTGCGCCGTGCGGCAGGTATTGGTACGGCTGGTGCAAGTTACCCAGAACGATGTTTGTTAGCCATAGTAGCAGTGGCGCAGCCGATCCCTGCAGCTACTTGGCAAACGTTTGCCGGTAGTGAAGTGCATGCATTGTTACCGTTAACCGAACAGCAAGCCTGTTTAATAGTTTACGCCGAACCCAGTGTGTTAAACACATGGCAACAATCTGATCTAGAGAAGGAATTACAAGCGCGCTTCACAGCTCAGATTGGCGAGTTTAGCCTACAAAATTCAGCCAGTTTCCCGTTACGTCATCAGCACGCGTTGCGCTATTTTTCTGAGCAGCGCAATGTTGTGTTAATTGGTGATGCCGCTCATGGCATTCATCCATTGGCAGGGCAAGGAGTGAATTTAGGTTTGCGCGATGTAGCGGGTATACGCAAAGTACTATTGGAGCGCTCGGATAGCGATCAGCAATTCTTAACTAGCTTGCTTAGAGCGTTAAAAAAACGCCAAGCGGAGAACCTATTGATGGGGCAAGGGCTCGATCTAGTATCGCGAGTTTTTCGTTCGCAACATCCAGTGTTGCAAGTGGGCCGCAAAGTTGGCTTTTCAGTGCTAGCCCGAACCCACCAGTTGCGCAATTGGATCGGTAAAATCGCTGGCGGTTATTAACCCGATCCAGTGATGCCTGCGCAGTTATTACAGCGATGCAGTTATAGTAGGAACATTTCGGAACAATCAGAAGAGTTTCTTTCGTAAGTACTGAATTGGTGCGGAGAGAGGGACTCGAACCCTCACATCCTTTCGGATACTAGCACCTGAAGCTAGCGCGTCTACCAATTCCGCCACCACCGCAATTCAATACTTACAGAAGAAATAGTGGCTGGGGTACCAGGATTCGAACCTGGGAATGGCGGGATCAAAACCCGCTGCCTTACCACTTGGCTATACCCCAACTGAATCTTACAGCGAACTAAAAAAACTGATTGGTGCGGAAGGAGAGACTCGAACTCTCACGCCTCGCGGCACTGGAACCTAAATCCAGCGTGTCTACCAATTCCACCACTCCCGCAGTTAATCAGTTTTTTGGTGGCTACGGCGGGATTCGAACCTGCGACCCCATCATTATGAGTGATGTGCTCTAACCAACTGAGCTACGTAGCCTTACCTTTTTGTTCAACACCGAGCTTGTTGGTGCGGCGCGTATTATGCGAATCCACCCGTGTTCAGTCAACACCTTTTCGGAAAAAAACTCATATTTCTGTGCTGATCGCTCAAAAAAGCACTGAACTGGTGAAAAGTGCAGCAAAATATCGCGCCAATCGAACCAAAACGTTCATCTATTATGTTGGTAGGTTGCTAGCCTACCATGGCAACTCTTCGCCATTACTATGCCAAAATGTGCCACTGTTTTGTAGATTAAGCTCTTCAATACGTTGGCGCAAACGTGTAGCGGCTTCTGCGGCGGTAATATCACCGGTATTGTTCACCATGTCGGTTTGTACATAGCCGGGATGTAACAATGCTACGGCAATACCTTCGTTCTGCAAATCACGAGCTAACGATACTCCAGCGGCGTTTAATGCCGCTTTCGACATGCGGTAGCCATAGTAACCGCCACTACCGTTATCATTCATAGAGCCCATTCGGCTGGTGATCATAATTACTTTTGCGTTGCTGTTTAGCTGTGTACGCATGCCCAACGTAAGTTGTAATGGTGCTAATGCATTTACCGTGAATTGTTGCAAAATATCCTTTGCTGGAGCGCTTTCGAGATTTTCACGAGTAAGGATGCCGGCATTATTTATCAGGATATCGATTTTTCTGCCGCCGAGCTCATTACGAAGTTTTTCTGCGGCTTCCGGATCAGTAACGTCGATTCCGGAAATAATGGTTACCTTACTGTCGATCAGCTCTTCACTCGCTTTCCGGCATGCCGCAAACACATGTGCGCCTTGTTCAGCGTATTGTTTTGCCAGTTGTAAGCCAATGCCGCGATTAGCGCCGGTAATGAGAACATTTATTTGGGTCATTGATGTAATCCTCCTTTGCTGAGTTCTAGAGGCGACAACAGTGCCTCTAATTCGGCTTGCGATAGATCGGTCATTTCTAACGCAACATCAATAATCGGCCGATTTTGCTGGTATGCAGCCTTAGCAATTGCTGCTGCATTGTTATAGCCAATTACTGGATTTAATGCGGTTACTAAAATGGGGTTACGATCTAACCCTTGATTTAGTTTTTCTGTATTCACTTGAAAATCAGCGATGCAGTTATTCGCCATAGTTTCCGCACTCTTCCACATTAATTCAATGCTTTGCAGTAGGTTATAAGCAATAACTGGTAGCATTACATTGAGTTGAAAACTACCGCTTTGCCCAGCTACTGTAATAGTGGTTTGGTTACCCATCACTTGCGCGCAGGCCATAGCTACAGCCTCAGGAATAACAGGGTTTACCTTGCCAGGCATGATACTCGAGCCAGGTTGTAGAGGCTGCAAAGTAATCTCACCTAAACCTGTTAGCGGCCCGCTATTCATCCAACGCAAATCATTAGCGATTTTCATCATGATAGTGGCCACAGAAACCATAATTCCTGAGGTGGCCACAGCAATATCTTGGCCAGCGATGCCAGCAAACTTGTTAGTGGCCGGAGTAAAGGGCTGCTCCGTGAATTTGCTCATTGATTCGCAAAAGCGTTCCGCAAACTGGGCATGTGCATTAATACCGGTGCCAATAGCAGTGCCGCCTTGGGGTAGCGCACGCAATTGTGGGAGTAAATCAGATAGACGTTGTTCAGCTTGCTCTAGTTGTGCACTCCAAGTGCGCAGCTCTTGGCCAAACGTAAGTGGCATCGCGTCCATTAAATGAGTGCGGCCCGTTTTCACCACATGGTCTAGTTCTGCAGCTCGTTGCTCAATTACGGTTCGCAAGCTTGCTATCGCAGGCAATAACTTACGGTGAATGCGCCTTGCTGCACTTAACTGAATTGCCGTAGGAATCACATCATTGCTACTTTGGCCTAGGTTTACGTCATCGTTAGGATGAATTTCCAAGCCACTATGGCGCGCTGCTAACGTGGCAAGTACTTCGTTTACGTTCATATTAGTACTGGTGCCGGAACCGGTTTGGAACACGTCTACAGGAAACTGGTTGCTCCAACGCCCTTCAAACACTTCTAGGGCAGCTTGCATAATGGCATCGGCTTTGTTGTTATCGAGCAAGCCTAACTCTGCATTTGCTTCTGCGGCGCAGTATTTAATGAGTGCTACGGCGCGTACAAAGGCAAAGGGAAGGGTGAGGCGGCTGATATTGAAATTGTTAACGGCGCGCTGGGTTTGTGCACCATACAGTGCGTCGCTGGGTACCTCGATATCACCCATACTATCGGTTTCAGTGCGAAATCTCTGTGCCATTGGTTAGCCTCCATGTTCAGCTGCTGACACTGCATTTGGCGGTAAAGCCAAAATCTATTCTTCTCAGTAATGTGCAAATACCTTAAGAATCAGTTGCAGTTCGGGTTAATTTTCATTTAGCTTAACACATGTTACTCGCACTCAGGCATTGAACGGTGGGGCGGGGAATGATAGGCAGTTAACGATGCGCCTATACGTTAAAGCGGAAATGAATAACATCGCCATCTTTCACAATGTATTCTTTCCCTTCTAAGCGCCACTTGCCTGCATCTTTCGCGCCTTGTTCGCCATTATTAGCAATAAAATCATCGAAACCAACGATCTCTGCACGAATAAAGCCTTTCTCGAAATCCGTGTGAATACGGCCAGCCGCTTGTGGAGCTGTAGAATTCTTTTTCACTGTCCACGCACGTACTTCTTTAACGCCAGCCGTGAAATAGGTATGCAAGTTAAGCAGCTCATAACCTGCGCGAATTACCCGGTTTAAGCCTGGTTCTTCAAGGCCCATTGAACTTAAGAATTCTTCTTTATCTTCGTCGTCTAGCTCAGCAATTTCGCTCTCAATTGCGGCACATACAGGCACCACAATAGCGTTTTCATTTTCTGCTAGCTTGTGCACCGCAGCAAGGTGCGGGTTATTTTCAAAGCCATCTTCTGCCACGTTACAAATGTACATAGTGGGCTTTAACGTAAGCAGGTTAAATGAACGAATGGTTTTGCGCTCATCATCGGTAAGCGCCACTGTTCTTGCCATATCACCTTCAGATAGGGCAGGTAATAATTTTTCTAGCACTTCCATTTCAGCTTTTGCTTGTTTATCGCCACCTTTAGCTTTTTTACCAAGGCGGTAAATGGCTTTCTCTACTGAATCGAGATCGGCAAGCGCTAATTCAGTGTTGATGGTATCCACGTCTTCAATCGGGTTTACTCGTCCGGCAACATGCACGATATTCTCATCATCAAAGCAGCGCACTACATGGCCAATCGCATCGGTTTCACGAATGTTCGCCAAGAATTGGTTGCCTAGGCCTTCGCCTTTTGAAGCACCTTTAACTAACCCAGCAATATCTACGAACTCCATCGTGGTTGGAATTACTTTTTGCGGCTTCACAATCGCAGCAAGCTGATTTAAACGGGTATCAGGAACTGAAACCACACCGGTGTTCGGTTCTATTGTGCAAAACGGAAAATTGGCGGCATCGATGCCAGCCTTCGTTAAAGCGTTAAATAGTGTTGATTTACCAACGTTGGGCAAGCCAACGATTCCGCATTTAAATCCCATGATCGGTATCCGCGTTTATTCAGGTTTAATTGAATGTAAGTATTGTTTGGCGGCTGTAAAGCCATCGTTCATTGCGATTTCAACTGCTTTTTGTGCAGCATGAATCGCGTCATCTATTAGGTTTTGCTCGTTACTCGGCGCTTTGCCAAGTACATAGCCGGTTACCTTCGAGCTATGGCCTGGATGGCCTATGCCAATTCGTAACCGGTGAAAATTTGTTTGATTCGCCAGTGCTCGGGCAATATCTTTCAAGCCATTATGGCCGCCATGGCCGCCACCTTGTTTAAACTTCGCTACGCCAGGTGGTAAATCAAGCTCATCATGAGCTACTAAAATTTGCTCTGGAGCAATTTTATAAAAAGTAGCTAAGGCACCAACAGCCTGGCCACTGCGATTCATGAACGTAGTGGGTATTAATAAACGGGTGTCGGAATATGGGTGGCTTAAGCGTGCAGTAAGCCCAAAGAATTTATTTTCAGGCGTTAGGGTAGTGTTGAACTGCCTTGCTATGGCTTCAACAAACCAGAACCCGGCATTGTGCCGGGTTGCTGTATATTCGGGGCCTGGATTTCCCAGGCCCACGATAAGCTTAATGTCTGCTGACATCAATATGATTCCGCAGAATTACTCTTTGTCTTCGTCGCCAGATTCTGCTTCTGGAGCTTCAGGAGCTTCAGGCGCATCATCAGAAACAGTTTCAGCTTTAGGCTTGCTCACTGTTACTAATACTGGGTCATGATCTTCGCCACGAGTTAACTCAATGAAAGTTACACCTTTAGGAGCAGTGATTTGGCTTAGGTGAATGTTGTCACCGATTTCTAGGCCAGACACATCAATTTCGATAAACTCTGGTAAATCTTTTGGTAAACAAGCGATTTCGACATCGTTCAGTTGGTGAACAACTACACCGCCAGCTTTCTTCACAGCTTCTTCGCCGAGGAAGTGAATTGGTAAGTTTGTGTGCAGTTCTTCTTTGGCGCTTACACGTTGGAAGTCTAAGTGAGTGATCTTAGGCTTGAACGGGTGACGCTGAAGATCTTTCAAAATTGCTTGGTGCTTTTTGCCATCAATGTGCAGCGTTAATATGTGGCTGTAAAAGCCTTCATGGTCTGCAGCGTTAATGATTTTGTCGTGATCTAACGTTAACGACACAGCTTCATCTTTCCCGCCGTATAAAATGGCTGGAACGCTTCCTTGACGACGTAGGCGGCGGCTCGCACCTTTACCCATATCGCTACGGATTTCAGCTTTGAATTCGTAATTTGGTTGGCTCATTTCGTTTCTCCGAAAATTAATGGGCTGTTTCCCGCGACCAGAAAACAGCAGAATCCCTGATTTCAGGGGCCGCGTATTCTACCATCGTTACAATAATAAAGGCAATGAACAAGCGACCAAAAGCAACAAAAAACGGGAGCCGAAGCTCCCGTTTTGTATTCAGCGAATGAGTTTTAATACTCAAACATGGCTGAAATAGATTCTTCGTTACTAACTCTGCGCAATGCTTCAGAGAGCATCCCGCTGAGGGTTAACTGGGTAACCATACCAAGCGATTTCATTTCATCTGATAATGGAATGGAATCAGTAACAATAACTTGATCGATAGCAGAGTTGCGGAGGTTTTCTGCAGCATTACCGGAGAAAATGGGGTGGGTAGCGTAAGCAAACACGCGTTTTGCGCCACTTTTCTTCAGAGCTTCAGCTGCTTTACATAACGTACCGCCGGTATCAATCATATCGTCTACCATAATACAATCACGGCCATTTACATCACCGATAATATGCATTACTTGTGATTCGTTTGCTTTCGGGCGGCGTTTATCAATGATAGCTAGGTCAGCATCATTCATTAACTTGGCCATGGCTCGAGCGCGCACTACACCACCGATATCTGGCGATACCATTACGGGTGAATCCCATTCTTGTTGCTTCATGTGCTCAAGCAAAACAGGGCTACCAAAAACGTTATCTACTGGCACATCAAAGAAACCTTGAATTTGCTCTGCGTGTAAATCAACCGTAAGAACACGGTCTACACCAACACTAGAGAGAAAGTCGGCAACTACTTTGGCGGTAATAGGTACTCGGGCGGAGCGTACACGGCGATCCTGACGAGCGTAGCCAAAATACGGCAGCACGGCAGTGATACGGCCAGCTGAAGCGCGGCGGAGCGCATCAACCATTACGATCAGTTCCATTAAGTTATCGTTAGTAGGAGCGCAGGTAGATTGGATAATGAAAACATCTGAACCACGTACGTTTTCGTTGATAATTACGCTGATTTCGCCGTCACTGAAGCGGCCAACGTCGGCATCTCCCAGCTTTACGTATAGGCGATCAGCGATCTTGCGGGCTAGCTCGGGTGTTGCATTGCCAGCAAAGAGCTTCATGTCAGGCACAGTTAACCTCGACCAGTTGATTTGTTGTTGTGAGCGGAATTTGACAAGAGTTTAGCACACCAACCGTCGCTTCAGGGGAGTTGTGTCAATGCTGCATGAAGCGGCGATTGATTCACTCCGGTTGCGACAAACCCCCGAAATTCTGCTGGTAGCATTCGCAAAGCTTTCTGTGCTTCTACTGTAGTAGTAAAACAACCAAAAACACAAGCTCCGGTCCCTGTCATTCTGGACGGAGCATATTTTAACAACCACTGCAGGGCGCTGGCAACCTGTGGATATAGTGAACAGACCAATTTCTCACAATCATTGTGGCCGCTTTGCCAGTTTTCTAAAGGTTTATGTAATGCCGTTGTGTTCCTCGGCAGAGCAGGGTGGGTAAAGATTTGCGCCGTACTAACGGCTACTTGTGGATGCACCACTAGGTAGTGTTTTTCGGCTGGGAAAGTTGTTGAAAATATTTCTCCAACGCCCTCTGCGAAGGTGGCTTTACCATGCACAAAAACCGGAACATCAGCGCCAAGCCTTAAACCAATGTTAGCGAGTTGCTGTTCACTTAGTTGCAAACCCCATAAATAATTCAAGCCCAACAGGGTGGTTGCAGCATTGGAAGAGCCGCCGCCTACGCCACCCCCCATAGGTAAGCGTTTATATAAGGTGAGATGAACACCGAGTTGTTTGTTACGCCGATATGGGAGGAGTAGCTCAGCCGCACGGTAAATAAGGTTTTCCTGCACAGGTGTGGTTTGCAATGCGGCGAGATCAGCCGCAGGTAATAATGATTTGTTGGTATTTTCGCTATCTACATGCTTGGCAGGTTCTGTACTAGCGGCTACTTCATCGTAAGGCTTAACTGATAAGCTGATGGTACCACTATTATTTTCTTGAAAAGCGATGGTATCGCTGAAATCTAGAAACTGAAATACGGTTTCAAGTTGATGGTAGCCATCCGAGCGTTGCCCTACAATGTGCAAATATAGATTTAGTTTTGCTGGTGCTGGCAGGGTAAATTGCGAAACAGGCATATTAATTCGCTTCTTTTAATTCTGGGCGCCACCGGTTAATACGAATGTTCACGCGAAATTCATCCCGGGTTGCTTCAATACGATGGGGTAGTAATAAATTACCAGCACCGGCGGTTACTAATCGATAATCACCAAATTGCAGTTGCCATAACTCATTGCCAAAATGTACTTGGCTAGCAAAGCCAGCTAGGTGCCATTGGCTTAAATCGGCGTGATACATGGCAATTGTGCCATTCGGATACCAACGTTGTTGGCGCACCGGCAAATCAGGTTGCACGCCAGTAATCGCTTGATTCAATAAGGTGAATGGAATCGCCATACCAGTATGTTGATACAGCAACCAGTTCAAATCGGTACTTGCAAAGCGATCTCCATCACGATTAATGAACGTACTTACCGTAACGGGGTTGCCGGTTGTTGCTGCAACAATTTCTTGCTCGATTCGCGCTAACGTGCCGCCGAGCTGATGGTAAAGGCGAAAATTTATCAATTCTTCCGCACGCTGCCAGTTAAAACGGGCCGCATCTCGGCTGTTGTCAATATCATTAAAGAAGGCAACGCTACCTTGAATCGAAAATCCTTGCACTTGCGCTAAGCTGGCTTGGTGTTGCTGTACTAATGCTGACGAAACTTGCCGTTCACTGAATGTATCGCCATCGATTGCAGGGCGGCTGGCACAGGCACTAATGAATATCATGCTGCAGAACACTAAGAGTATGCATTTTGTATGAGCTTTTAGATTAAGCATATGGGTCGCCATGCAGTTGAGTGGGCGCAGAAAATCGAGTTTACTGCCATGCTAGTTAATTGCGGCTGTTGGAATTAACAGCAAGTAACCTAACATTAGTTGAGCACAGATACGCCTTTGCTTTCAATAACTGTGCTTCTCGCATACAATATTGGCCAAAATTTTACATCATTCAACGCTATAGCGGGAACCTTAATTACCTCAATATGACAATTCTTGCGATCGGTATAAATCATAAAACTGCAACGGTAGATATTCGCGAACGTGTTGCGTTTCAGCCTGAGCAGATAGAGCTAGCGTTACAAGCGTTAGTTCAACAAGGTAGGGTGAGTGAAACAGTAATTGTTTCTACCTGCAATCGTACCGAATTGTATTGCCATGCAGAGAGTAATGAGCTTGAAGAGATCCTAGCTTGGCTTGCCGCGTTCCACCAAATTCCGCTTGCAGATTTAGCGCAATATGTTTACCGCCATGAAGATCAAAATGCAGTAGCGCATTTAATGGCGGTAGCATCAGGTTTAGATTCACTTGTTTTAGGTGAACCGCAAATTCTTGGCCAAGTGAAACAAGCATTTCAGCAGGCTCGCGATGCAGGCACTGTGGGTTCCGTGTTTGAACGCTTATTTCAATCTACTTTTGCGGCTGCGAAAGTAATTCGCACGGAAACTGAAGTGGGCCAGAATGCAGTATCTGTTGCTTATGCAGCGGTTAATTTAGCGCGCCATATTTTTGCTGATTTAAAAACCGCAAACGTATTATTGGTAGGCGCGGGTGAAACTGCGGAGCTAGCTGCAAGGCATTTAAAAGAGCAGGGCGTGAAGAACCTTCGCGTAGCCAACCGCACCGTAGCACGAGCGGAAGAACTTACGAAAATCGTAGGTGGGGAAGCCTATGCGCTTAGCTCTCTAGAAGCGTTATTGCCAGATTCCGATATTATTATTAGTTCTACAGCTAGCCCAGTGCCGGTAATTGGTAAGGGCTTAGTGGAAAGTGCGCTCAGGCAACGTAAACATCGGCCGATGTTATTGATTGATTTAGCCGTACCGCGCGATATCGAAAAGCAAGTAAGCGAGTTGGATGATGCGTTTCTATACACAGTGGATGATTTGCAATCGATTGTGAACAAGAACTTAGAACATCGGCAGCAGGCGGCAACTGAAGCGCACGATATTATTACGCAATATGCTGCTGAGTTCGGCGGTTGGATGGAAAGTTTAAACAGCGTAGATTTATTACGCCGTTATCGTGCTGGCGCGGCAACTATCGCCGAACAGCAAAAAGAACGAGCACTCGCAGCCATAGCGGCGGGGAAAAGCGCTGATCAGGTGATTCAAGAACTCACTCAGCGGCTAACCAATACTTTAATACATACGCCAACCCGTGCTATTCAAGATGCCGGGAAACGCAAAGATATTTCAGCTTTGGCGGCTTATCAGAAACTAATTAACGATACACCTCAGGAATAATCGATGCTTAAAGCCTCATTGGTGCACAAGCTGGAAAGTTTGTTAGAACGACACGAAGAACTTGAAGTGTTGCTTGGTGAAGCACACATCATTACGAACCAAGATAAATTTCGCTCGGTGTCGAAAGAATATGCGCAACTTGAAGATGCGGTAAAGTGTTTCCGCCATTATCAGCAGGCCTTAGAAGATTTAGAAACTGCACAAGAAATGCAGAAAGAATCGGATGCGGAAATTCGCGAGATGGCGCAAGAAGAAGTGGAGTTAGCGCAGGCTACACTCGCGGAACTTGCCGCGGAACTGCAAATTTTGTTGCTGCCCAAAGATCCTAACGATGATCGTGCGAGCTACCTAGAAATTCGTGCTGGCGCGGGTGGTGATGAGGCGGCTATTTTTGCTGGCGATTTGTTCCGTATGTATAGCCGTTATGCTGAACGTAATGGCTGGCGTATGAATGTGGTAAGCGCCAACGAAGGTGAGCATGGTGGCTTTAAAGAAATCATCGCCCATGTTATGGGCGATGGCGCCTATGGAAAATTAAAGTTTGAATCAGGTGGCCACCGTGTACAACGGGTGCCAGAAACCGAATCGCAAGGCCGTATTCACACTTCTGCTTGTACCGTTGCGGTATTACCGGAAATACCCGAGGCGGAAGCGATTGATATTAACCCCGCAGATTTACGTATTGATACTTATCGTGCTTCTGGGGCAGGTGGCCAGCACGTGAACAGAACGGATTCAGCGGTACGATTAACGCATCTTCCAACGGGTGTAGTGGTTGAGTGCCAGGAAGAACGCTCGCAGCACAAAAATAAAGCAAAAGCGATGTCGGTATTGCAATCGCGCTTGCAGGCAGCGGAAGACCAACGCCGTGCGGCTGAAGAAGCTAGCACACGCCGCAGCCTCGTAGGCAGTGGCGATCGTTCTGAGCGAATTCGTACTTATAACTATCCGCAAGGTCGGGTAACGGATCATCGCATTAACCTAACGTTGCACCGCTTGAATGAAGTGTTGGAAGGGAGTTTAGATCTACTTCTCGAGGCTATTATTCAAGAGCATCAAGCCGATCAGTTGGCGTCTTTATCTGAACAGGGCGAATGAGTTTACTTTCCATTGCAGCAACATTACAAAGTGCTATTGCAGAATTGCGCTCTGCAGATAGTGAAAGCCCGGAGCTGGATGCTCAGGTATTGCTGCGCCATGTTTTGCAGTGCGATCGAAGTTACTTTTTTACTTGGCCAGAGCGGAATGTTCCCGCTGCCGAAGCAGCGCAGTTTCGGGCGCTACTAGCGCAACGGGTACAAGGTTTGCCTATCGCGCACTTGATTGGCACCCGAGAATTTTGGTCGTTATCGTTGCAGGTAAATAACAGTACGCTCATTCCAAGGCCAGACACTGAAATTCTTGTAGAGCGAGCGTTACAGCTTAATTTGCCGGCCAAGGCTCGCGTTTTAGAGCTTGGCACCGGTACTGGCGCGATTGCTTTAGCCTTGGCAAGTGAGCGGCCCGATTGGCAGATTACCGCTGTTGACTATGTTGCTGAAGCGGTAGCGCTGGCACGCACAAATCAGCAGCAACTTAGCATCCCCAATGTAGCTATTTTGCAAAGCGATTGGTATAGCGAAGTAACGGCGCAACAGTTTGATTTAGTGATTAGCAACCCGCCCTACATTGATCCTGAAGATCCGCATTTACAGCAGGGCGATGTGCGCTTTGAGCCGCTGTCAGCCTTAGTGGCTGATAACCTCGGGCTAGCTGATATCGAGTATATTATCGCCCATGCAAAACCATACTTAGCGGCAAACGGTTGGGTATTATTAGAGCATGGCGCAGAACAAGCGGCTGCCGTACAGCGAATATTCGCAAAACATCGCTATAATGAAATACATACAGTGCAGGATTATGCTAATTTAAATCGAGTAACCGGCGCGAAAGCCTAAACAAATTTTGCTGTTGTGGCTTGGTAACATGAGTAATGTTGTTTATCTCATTCGCTATAGCTAGCAAAAGAAAGGATAACAGTAGCTATGACAGACCACTATTTATTTGCAGATGAACCTGTAATAGCCCAGGAAGGGCTAAATGAACGGTGGAAAATTTTAATTGTTGATGATGAACCGGAAGTTCATGCAGTTACGCGGTTAGCCCTCAGTGATTTTAAATTTCTAGGCCGTGGATTAGAGTTTTATAGTGCTGAATCGGGAGAGGAAGGCTGTAAATTGATGCGCGAGCACCCAGATGCAGCGATCATCCTTCTCGATGTGGTAATGGAAACAGATGATGCGGGGTTAAAAGTAGCTCGCTACATTCGCGAAGATCTCGATAATCACTTCACTCGCATTATTTTGCGCACCGGCCAACCAGGGCAAGCCCCAGAGCGCACGGTGATCATTAATTATGATATCAACGATTACAAATCGAAAACGGAATTAACCGCCCAGAAATTATTCACGGCAGTGATGTCTAGCTTGCGTTCGTATCGCGATATTATGTCGATTGAACATAGCCGCCGTGGGTTAGAGAAAATACTGCAATCATCGGCTGATTTGTTCTCTGAACAATCTATGGATACCTTTCTTGGTGGCATCGTACAGCAGCTTAGTTGGTTAATTGGTGGCGTGCGGCAGGTTTTGTATGCAGAAATCGATCCTGAGCGAAATGCGGAAGAATTCACGGTGCGCGCAGCGTTTGGCGATGAGGCCGATAATTTATTTGGCCGCCCTGTAAAAGCAGCATTACCTATCGAAGCATTACGCGAGCTAAAATCCGTAGTGGCTACAGGCAATGGCTTTTATAGCGATACTACAGCACTGATATTTTGCCCGAGCCATACTCGCACAACCGGTGGCTTATTATGCTTAACTGGTATTGCGCGGCCATTATCTGATGCCGAGCGTGATTTGTTGCGGCTATTTTCAGAGCAAGTGCAGGTAGCACTCAGCAATGTGCTACGAGAGCACGATTGCCAGCAGTTTGTTGGTGAGCTGGTAGAACGAGTGTTAAACCTTGAACATCATCAGCTGCTCGAGGAAGGCAAGGCGCGGCATCCTGCGGGCCGTGCAGCGCTGATTTTAGCAGACGCGTTAGCGGTAGATGGTAAAGAACAAAGGCAATTGGCGTTAGCGGCTACCTTAATGGCGATTATCGGGCGTGTTGCTGAGCCTAGGTTGGCAACAGATAGCAATGCAGCGCGAGTTTATCACCAGCGGTTGATGCGTTTAACACATGGCTTAAAGAACCGCGATAACTATGCAGGTGTGATTCCGCTATTACAAGCGGCCTGCGCCGCGCGCTACGAGCGTTATGATGGTGCGGGTATTCCTGGAGAAGTAGCAGCGGAACAACTACCGATAGCGCAACAAATCCTTGCATTGCTAGCAATCGTGTATGCAGAGCTTGCAGGAGGTAAACAACCGGCAGCAACGTTGAAGCAGTTATCAGCGGAACCAGAAGGGCGTTTTTCCCCACAATTAATGGATGCATTACGCAATCATTTGGCAACCGTGTTGGCAACTTTGGAAAATGCGTAAATTCGCCTGTTGCTGATAGTTTAGCTAGTTTTAGAATTGAAGTGAGATGATCATGGTAAAGCAACTGAGTATAGATTCAGTATCAGTAGCCGGAATTGAAGTAGGTAATAAGCTGCCGTTCGTGTTATTTGGTGGCATGAATGTTTTGGAAAGCCGCGATTTGGCAATGCGTGTGGCGGAGCGATACGTAGAAGTAACCCAACGCTTAAATATACCTTATGTATTTAAAGCATCTTTTGATAAAGCTAATCGCTCATCCATTAACTCGTTCCGCGGCCCAGGGCTTGATAAAGGCCTAGAGATTTTGGCCGAAGTGAAGCAGCAGTTTAACGTGCCAATTATTAGTGATGTGCACGAACCTTATCAAGCGGCACCAGCTGCTGAGGTAATAGATGTATTGCAGTTACCTGCGTTTTTGGCACGGCAAACGGATCTGGTAGTGGCAATGGCTAAAACCGGGGCGGTAATTAACGTGAAGAAACCTCAGTTTTTAGCGCCTCATGAAATGCGCCATATTATGAACAAATTTGCTGAAGCCGGTAATGAGAAGATCATGCTGTGTGAACGCGGTAGTTCATTTGGCTATAACAATCTTGTAGTGGATATGCTGGGCATGGATGACATGAAGAGTATGGCGCCAGTTATATTTGATGCTACTCATGCGTTGCAGCGCCCAGGCGGGCGAACTGATTCTGCTGATGGCCGCCGCGCACAAGTTGCGCAACTCTCGCGTTCTGGCATGGCATTAGGGATAGCTGGCTTGTTCTTGGAAGCGCATCCGAACCCCAATGAAGCTTTGTGCGATGGCCCTTGTGCATTACCGTTAGATAAGCTGGAAGGGTACTTGCAGCAAATGAAAGCGGTAGATGAACTAGTGAAATCATTTCCCGCACTTGATACTTCCGCGAGCCACCTGTAACAAAAGCGGCCGTATTAACGAAGGGGCATTAGTTATGGCGAAAGCCTTGCGTACCAAAGATAAAATTATCATTGCTGCTGAGAAGCTTTTTTCAGAGCATGGCTTTGAGCAAACATCACTGCGGCAAATAACGAGTGAAGCAGAGGTTAATTTAGCCTCTGTGAACTACCACTTCGGCTCTAAAAAAGCACTTATTCAGGCCGTTATGGCGCGTTATCAAAGTGTGTTTATGCCAGCTCTTGCCGAGCAGTTGCACCAGTTGCAAAACTCTGGCGCTGCTCAGGTTCGCACTGAAGATGTATTAGCCTGTGTAATGCCTCCATTAATTGCTTTGCGCCAAGTTCGCGCCGATGGGCCGGTAATTTATTTACGTTTGCTAGGCTATGCTTACAGCGAAATTCAAGGGCACTTGCGCAAGTTCACCATGGCCAATTATGGTGAAATCATGCACGAGTTCTTTCAAATGATTCAACAAGCAAACCCTTCGGTTTGTCCAAATACGTTGTTTTGGCGGTTACACTTTAGCCTAGGCGCCATGTTATTTGCGCAAACATCAGGGCAAGCATTGCGGGAAATAGCCGCCGCCGATTTTGGCGAAGAAACACAAGCCGAAGAAAGTTTACTGAAACTGTTACCGTTCGTTGCTGCAGGGATATCGGCAGCAGAGCTAGAAGCATAGTTAAACATTTGCACTAAAATTAGCGTATATAGGTTTATGTGTTGCGGGCACTTAAGGAGTAAGCAATGTCCATTCTATTAATTTTACTGATTATCATCGCGATTGTATTGGGGGTTCCCGATATTCGCCGTAAGCTGATTTCCCAGCCGGTGTTTCGTGTATTTAAACGCATTTTACCCCCGCTATCCAACACTGAACGAGAAGCGATGGAAGCGGGCGATGTGTGGTGGGATGGGGAGTTATTCTCAGGCCAGCCCGATTGGTTCAAGCTGCTTGGCACAAAGCCACCGGCTTTTAGTGCCGAAGAACAAGCATTTATCGATGGCCCGTTAGAAGAACTATTAGGTGCTCTTGATGATTTCGATATCAACGTACAGCGCCGCGATTTGCCGCCTGAAGTGTGGGCTTTGATTAAAAAGCATCGTTTTTTCGCCATGATCATCGGCAAAGAATATGGTGGTTTAGATTTTTCTGCTGCCGCAAACTCTCACATTGTTTCCCGCATTGCCACGCGCTCACTAAGTGCGGCGGTTACCATTATGGTGCCGAATTCACTAGGCCCGGGTGAACTGTTAACTCACTACGGCACCATGGAGCAAAAGCAACGTTGGTTACCTGCGCTGGCGAAAGGTGATGAAATTCCCTGTTTTGCGCTTACCGGGCCAGAAGCTGGCTCAGATGCAGGTGGCATTCCAGACACTGGTATTGTGTGCAAGGGCACCTTTAACGGTGAAGAAGTGGTAGGTATTCGCGTGAGCTGGAGCAAGCGCTATATCACTCTAGCACCGGTAGCAACGGTGCTTGGCTTGGCATTCAAGTTATATGATCCGGAGCAGTTACTGGGTGATAAAGAAGATATTGGTATTACCTGCGCACTCATTCCAACTAGCCATGAAGGCGTTAAAATTGGTGATCGCCACTACCCACTTCATACGGCCTTTATGAATGGTACTACCTATGGTGAGGATGTATTTATTCCCATGGATTGGGTGATTGGTGGGGTGCAGTATGCGGGCAAAGGCTGGCGCATGCTGGTGGAGTGTTTATCTGCCGGCCGTGGCATTTCACTGCCAGCCCTCGCCACAGCTACGGGCCATAATTGCCAGCGCTTTACCGGTGCCTATGCATTTGTTCGGCAACAATTTGGCTTATCGATTGGTAAGTTCGAGGGTGTACAAGAAGCAATGGGCAGAATTGGTGGCCTAAACTACAGCGTTGAATCGATGCGCCGCCTCACTATTACTGCCCTATGTGAGGGGTATAGCCCTTCAGTGATTACCGCCATGAGTAAATACCACATGACCGAAATGGGCCGTGTGATCATGAATGATGCCTTCGATATTCATGCGGGCAAAGCGATTCAGATGGGGCCACTTAACTATTTGGCCGCGGGATATATGGGAACCCCCATTTCGATTACCGTTGAAGGCGCAAATATTCTTACCCGCAACCTAATGATTTTCGGCCAAGGTGCTACACGTTGCCACCCGTATGTATTGGCGGAAATGGAAGCTGCAGCAAATACCGATGAAGAAGCAGGGCTGCGCGCTTTTGATCATCTGCTTATTCGGCATATTGGTTTCGCTGCCGGCAATACCTTGAGTGCCTTGTGGCATGGCCTTACCGGTGCTCGCTTTGCCAATGCGCCAGTAAGTGGTGAAACGCTGAAGTATTATCAGCAGCTTTCACGAATGAGCCGCGGGCTGGCGCTCTGTGCTGATGTTTCTATGCTAACAATGGGCGGCGAGTTAAAGCGTAAAGAAATGATTTCAGCGCGCTTAGGCGATGTACTCAGCCATCTTTATATGGCGTCTGCAGTGTTGAAGCGCTTTGAAGATGATGGCCGGCAGGTGGCTGATTTACCATTTGTACATTATTGCTTGGCCTATCACCTGCATGCAATTGGCGTAGCCTTTGCTGGCTTCTTCCAAAACTTCCCGAAACGTTGGTTGGGCCGATTGTTAAAGCGGGTTGTATTCCCATTTGGTACTCATTATCAAAAACCCAATGATATCTACGCCCAAGCGATTGCAGAGGCCATGATGGAACCTGGTGTTACTCGTGAACGGCATACATTCTTGAGCTATTGGCGCGATGATGCCGAAGATGTAACTGGCCATATGGAACTAGCGTTCTTGAAGTTGCATGGTATGCAAGGTCTGTACAAGAAGCTGAAGAAAGCTCAGAAAGCTGGTGAGTTAAGCGATAACCT
>NZ_JBLRWZ010000019.1:0-51075 GCF_047920995.1 Aliidiomarina sp. | reverse complement strand
GCACAGTTGCAGCGCTAGTGGCCTTAAGCGCAGGTAAAGCCGTGTACCAAATAGCGTACCCAACTCCAGAAGCTAAAGCGCCAGAGCCAGCTAAGCCTGCAGCCAGCACTTTTGGCTTAGCAAGAGCCCGAGCTTCTTCAGCAGAGCTTGCCACTACTATGGTAAAATCATGATATTCCGCTAACTTGCCGGGAAAATAACCACCGAAATTCACGAAATAGAGCTTTTTCTTCTCGAGCGAAGGCGCTTTCGCCAACTGAATTCTATAGCCATCTACATGATGCACATGCACATAACTATCCATGTGCACACTTCCGCGATTACCAAACCATTGCTGCTTCAATGCTGGATAGGTATCTTCGATTGAATTTCCCACCACAAAGCGAACATCGTGTAATTCAATGTTGGCGCCCGGTGCATCACCACCTACATACACTAAAAAGAGTTTCTGTTGCATGAATAAACTTCCAAAATGAAATGCCTAATGCGTTAGCCGAACGTTTTTATATATAACGCTTCCACTTTTTCACGTGCCCACGGCGTTTTTCGTAAAAATTTCAAAGACGATTTAATCGAAGGATCATTGTGAAAACAGTTCACACTCACCTCTTGATAAAGCCCGTTCCAACCGTATTTCTCATATAACTGCGTTACGATTTTCTCGAGAGTAAGGCCGTGCAAAGGGTTATTGGGTTGTTCTTGGGTCATGATTGTACCGTTAATTGAATTGCAAATTAGGTGATTTAATAGTGTTCAATATAGTGCGTATTAATCGCGTGCGTTAGATTTCAGCGTATCTGCAAAACCGTGGTTTACATCGCGGTGTTTCGCTTCATCGGCTCGCACCGCAATAATTACTTCTCGCAAGCGAGCATCTTTAGGTAAATTCCAGTAATCAATCGCAATTTGCGGCGCGGGAATATTTTCATACTTACCACTATCCACGCCTTCCAAATACTCGGTATAGCTATAAACCGCCTCTTCTTCTAAGTAACCAACAACCCGATGCGCAGTTTTGCTCGATACAAGATACAAAAGGAAAAATGCATTGTAGAACACCCCTTGCGCAATAATAATCAAGGTTCGCTCAAACCAGTTAGGCCTCGCCACTTCAATGAAGGTTAATAAGTGCATACGCTCATTTTCCGCTTCGTCGAGCAAGGTATGTATCCAGCCATCATCATCTTTCAAGCGCCGCAATGAATTTAAATGCTGAATGGTGCCGCCCACCATTCCAGGAACGGCAGCCACGGTTTCTAGCACTACTGCGCGATTGCCATAGCGCCCAGAGAAAAATAAATCCGCGAAAAAGCGAAGAAATCTCACCGTTGCATATGCAATACGATCAGAAATCCCCTCGGGCTTATGATGCTTAGGTCGTATCTCACTTACCTCGTTCATGGTACTCCTTACTGCGTTGCCTTCTGGCTAGGCTCTGTTACCGTTCATTGCACACTGGCACTACGTATCTCAACAGAGTATTTATGAAAGACGCTCGTAACCACCACGCACACCATTGCGTGAAAATACCCACTGCCATAGTTGAATATCGCGCGCTCGGAATGCGCCAGCACAGGATAGCAAATAATAACGCCACATGCGTTCGAACGGTTCACCTAGCGTATTTTTAAACTGCGGCCACGCTTGCGTGAAATTGGCATGCCAAGCCATTAAGGTTTTATCATAATCGGCGCCGAAATTGTGTAAATCTTCCACCACAAACTTGCCCGAAGTGGCTTCGCCTATTTGTTCAATAGTGGGTAAATCACCATTTGGGAAGATATACCGATCTACCCACGGATCAGGAGTGGATTTACGAATGTTTTTACCGATAGTGTGTAGTAGAAATAAGCCATGATCGTTTAAGCACCGCTCAACCACGTTAAAAAACGTGGCATAATTTTTTCGCCCCACATGCTCAAACATCCCCACACTCACCACACAATCGAAGCGCTCATTAAGATCGCGATAATCTTGCAACCGAAAGGTAAGCTTATCACTCTGATAATGCTCTTGCGCCCAGGCAACTTGCGCTTCTGAAACCGTAACACCTACGCACTCTACGCCATAATGCTCCGCCGCGTAGCCCATTAAACTGCCCCATCCACAGCCTATATCTAACAACCGCATGCCCGGTTGCAGTTGCAGTTTACGGCAAATCAGATCGAGCTTAGCCTGCTGAGCTTGTTCCAAGTTCTCAGCAGCGCGCCAATATCCACAGGTATAGGTCATGCGCGAATCAAGCATTGCCGCATAGAATTCATTATTTAAATCGTAATGCGCTTTACCCACCTGCCATGCGCGCTGAGGAGTTTGCCGGTTCATAAACTTGGCGCGCAAGTAATGGGTAAGTAAACGTGTTGGATTAAGGTGCTGATGTAATTTGGCACTCAGAATTCGATCAAAGAACTGATCAAGTTGCGCACAATCCCACCAGCCTTCCATATAGCTTTCACCCAAACCTAAATTACCCTGAGCTACAACTCGATCATATACGCGCGCATCATGCACTTGAATGTCCCAAGGATTCCCGCCATTTATTTCTATGCCCGCTTTGTGTAACTGTTCCCTTATCAACTTTTCCGATCGTTCAGATGGCATAAATATCTCCTCACGAATGAGTAATTGGCAAATGCTCGTTCCATTGAACTATAGATGATGATCAGGCTTGGGCAATAATGAATGCCAACAAATTGAATACATGCGCGCTTATTCGTTCGCATGTTGCGCTATTTCCGTTAAATTATAGATTAGTATTGGCTCATTGCTGTAGGCTTTAGTAACCCGAAAATACCTGTTTAAAGGAAACTGAACCACACCGGTTCCACCATACGTAATGTGCGGCTGTTGCGTAAACTCAAATTGCAAAAATACCTCCCCTTGTAATCCATCGGTTGGCAAAGGGGTAGAAGGGTCAATAATAAAGTTATCAATACCAAATAAATCACTAACTTCGTAGCTCAACTCGTTCGATAAGCTCATATCAATGGCGCCCGAAAGTTTAACCACTTCGCCAATATGCTGCTCTAAAAATGTGATTAATTCACCGTTATCGGGATATGTAATTGAGATATTCTGCTGATACTCAGGAATGCTACCATTGAGGCTATTTTGAATAAAGTAACCTATCGCGAGCAGCAAACTGGCTCCTAACATCCCACAAAGTAAGCGTTTCATGTTCGAACACCGCCTTATTGCTCAACCTCAATATTAAACTGCAACGTAAACGGCATAGTTACCGGAACCCGTTCATAGCACTCACCCATAATATCGCCGGTATAACACTCATCATCCGATAAATCTTCTGTGCGCTCGGTGAGCTCAATAATATTCCCCTGCCAAGTGCCGCTCAAATAGCCATTGGTAAACTCATGAAGATCAAGCCTGAAGCTAGTGGTGCCCATAATGCCAGCGTCATAGCCAAGCTCGCGCAGTACTTCCAACGATTGAAAATATACTTCACTGTTCGTAGAGTTTAACATTGGCACAGGCACCACCAGTGAACCGTAATTAAAATGCTCGAGCAGCGCACTATATGAGTAATTCCCTTTTTCGTTCCTATATCCCTTATCTGTTTTTATCGGTAAATACTTAACGTACTGCGTACGCTAAAAAGCTGCCCAGCATAATAGCAATAACACCAATCAATATCGCATTCTTCGGCAATATCTTCGTGGCCCAATCCATTAGCTGAATAAATCGTGTGCGCCCCATTGCCGCTACAAATACACCGGCAAAAACCGCTATCCAGCCGATCACTGCTAAGGTAAGAGGAAATTTCGAACTTGGCGCGGCTACAATGAGTGCTACACCTAAAAGTACCCGCACCACTACGGCAATAATCTGCAATGTGGGTGCGCGTTTATGCCGCTCAAGCAAATCGAAAACCGCTCTCGGCTTCACCAAAATGATTGCACCCATGGCAATAAGGAAAACTGAAAATAGAAAAATAAGCGTATGCATAATTGTTTCTCCAGTGAAGCCTAACTTCCGGCGTATTATTAGGAAATTTCTCGTACTGCCATTGTGGTAAAATTATTTTCCTACTCTGCTTAGAATAGGCACTCTACGCTGTTTGCACAACTATCCCTATAGCGGTTTGCGAACAGCACTACCACATCAAATCATCAGGAACCTTATAATCCGCATACGGGTCATCTTCAGCAGCTGCTTCATCAAGAATATCACGGGTATTACACAGCACAATTGCATCAGGAATGCGCTGCTGAATTTTATCAGCAATTTGCGCCGGAATTAACGCATAGCTATCGGCGTCGCGAACAATGGCTAGCTTACCTTGGGTAAGCTCATTATGAATTTTTTGGTTCACATATATGCGTTTAACCAAAGTGCCATCAGCAAAGTTAAATGCAACCTCACCTTTATGCGCAATACGATTCACATCAATAAGTTGGCGTACTTGGGCTGCAATAGCTCGTTTTTCTCGCTCAGCTTGTTGCTGCCGATTCAATTCCTGATCTCGAGCAACCTTTTCCAAGCGCTGCTGCTCAGCCAGTACCGTTGCTTCATTCACAATTTTCTGCTTTTTACCGAGCTGCTTTCGCTGTAGATGCCGCTCTTTCTTCATCGATTTAAGCTTCTTCTCATCGGCCAAACCAGCCTTCAGCAACTGTTCCTGTAACGCGTTTTTCATAACCTTTTTGCCCTGCTTATTTTTACTAAACTACTGTACGTAACCAATAGTAGTTACTCAATATGGTGATTGTTTTCTTCAGCTTTTCAAGCTCTTTGCATTTTAATCGTTTGCTATAATCCCCACCAAGCCGCACAATGATTATGTTAAACCAAATAATTAATCATATAAGGATAGGATTATGACACTGCACATTACCCTGATTCCAGTACTCTCTATTCTTGCTGGTATTCTGATATTAATTCGCCCTAAGTTGCTGAACTTTGTTGTAGCTGTGTATCTCATCGTGATCGGCGCAGTTCAGATTCTGGGGCTTTAAGTATACTGCTTAAACTAACAGCGGATCTCCATGTGGGCTAATCGCTACGCTTCCCGGCGATAACTCATGGGTTGCACTTTCATCAAAGTACTCCCCATGAGCAAAATGCAAGGTTCCGTATAGTACGGTTAACCTTTCGTAGGCAGGGTGAATATGGGGTAATCATCATGTGGCCATCGCCTCTTAGCGATGTTCATCTGCATGAGCGTTAACCTTCATTTACAGGCTTTCTCCGAGCGGCTTTCACACCGCCACGCTGTTTTTTGGCGGTGATGCGGCGAGCTTTCGCAGCTTTGCTAGGTTTGGTGGCAATGCGTTTCTTTTGCACTATGCCTACGCTGGCAACTAGCTGAACAAAATCAGCTAAGGCTTGTTCGCGGTTAGCGAGTTGGCTGCGGCTTTCTTGACACTTAATGATGATTTTACCGCTTTGAGTGATGCGATGATCGCTTTTAACAAGCAGCTTCTCTTTGTAAAATTCTGGTAGTGATGATGCGCGGATATCGAAAATAAGCTGCGCGGCAGTAGCTACTTTGTTTACGTTTTGGCCGCCAGCACCGCTAGAGCGTATGAATTGCCACTCTATCTCCTGCTCTGGAATGCTTACTCGTGCTGATATCCGTACTTCTGCCATAACTTTTTCTAATCCCTTGAGAACGAACTACGGGCTAAATCACCCCTACTTAAACTCTTAATATCCATTACCCGATTTCATGCGAATAATCCCCAAAAAGGTATTGCACAGTATATAATATGGGCGTCTGGAGATTGAAGCGCACAGACAGCACATTTTGCTTCGAGTTAATTATTTTATTGACTGAGGAGTCTATTATGATTGAAGAAATCCGCAAAAATTTATTATACAACGTTATGGTTCCAGGAGTAATCGCAGTGCTCGGAATCATTGCAATGGCGGTTTACTTATATACATACGTGCTGTAACTCGCTTCTGTATCTCTGAAACCAATTTAAGTTTACACCAAAACTTATACAAAACATAAAGGCCCTGCCGCGATTCCCAACCCGCAGCAGGGCCTTTTTCTATCTTCTCGTTACAGCTAGGCTTAGAGCATCTCTACTGCTAAGGCTACGGCTTCACCACCACCAATACACAATGAGGTTACGCCTTTTTGCTTGCCACGCTGTTTTAACGCATGCAGCAAGGTAACCAGCAAACGTGCACCCGATGCTCCAATTGGGTGGCCAAGGGCACATGCGCCGCCATTTACGTTCACTTTCTCGGCATCAAGTTGCATATCTTTAATGGCAATCATGGTTACCATGGCAAACGCTTCGTTAATTTCCCACAGATCTACATCGTCTTTGCTCCACCCAGCTTGCTCGAGGGTTTTATTCATTGCGCCTACTGGCGCCATGGTGAACTCAGAAGGTTTCTGTGAGTGGGTAGCGTGCGCCACTATGCGAGCTAATGGCGTTAAACCACGCGCTTTGGCATCGCTTTCGCGCATCAGCACTAGTGCGGCAGCACCATCGGAAATCGATGATGAGTTAGCAGCGGTAACTGTGCCATCTTTGCTAAACGCTGGGCGCAAACTGGGAATTTTATCAATACGCGCTTTGCCTGGCTGCTCATCAATGGTAACAGTTACATCGCCTTTGCGATCGCTATAGGTGAGCGGCTCAATTTCTTCCGCGAACCAACCTTCGTTAATGGCCGTTTGCGCGCGGGTTAGCGAGCGAATCGCGAAATCGTCCATATCTTCCCGGGTGAAGCCATAGTTATCGGCGGTATCTTGGGCGTAACAGCCCATAGCTTTGCCTTCATAGGCATCTTGTAAGCCATCGAACATCATATGGTCGATTACTTGGCCGTGGCCCATGCGATAACCGCTACGTGCTTTATCAAGCAAATACGGTGCATTCGACATACTTTCCATGCCGCCTGCTACTACTACATTGGCTGAGCCTGCTTTAATTAAATCGTGACCGAACATTACAGTTTTTAAACCAGAGCCACATACTTTATTAATGGTGGTAGCGCCGATGCCAAGTGGCAACCCTGCGCTTAACATGGCTTGCCGCGCTGGTGCTTGCTTTAAACCCGCAGGTAAAACACAACCCATAATCACTTCGCTAACATCTTCTCCGGCAATGCCAGCACGGGTTACCGCGGCTTTAATCGCAGCAGCACCAAGTTCGGTGGCACTCACAGGGCTTAATTCGCCCATGAAACCGCCCATTGGCGTGCGCGCGGCGGCAACAATTACTACTGAATCTGAGCTCATGAAACTTCTCTCCTGGAGGTTGTAAAACTTTACGTTAACGTAAACTTCATGTTAGCTTATCGCGTATAACTGCCATAAGGCAAGTGAGTAGGAATTATAACATGCACAATACAAGCGCAGAAGAATTCGAAACTAGCCCCGAGCGTGTTCGCCGTACCCAAGATTCGTTCAGCATTGGTGATTTAGCGAAAGAGTTTGATATCACCACGCGTAGCATTCGTTTTTACGAAGATCAGGGCTTAATGATGCCTGAGCGCCGCGGCCAAACCCGTATTTACACGCAAAAAGACCGGGTGCGTTTGAAGTTGATTTTGCGCGGTAAACGGCTTGGGTTTACGTTGGCGGAAACTAAAACCCTATTCGATATGTATGATCGCGATGGCAGCAGTGTGAACCAGCTGCAAACCATGTTGCGTTTAATTGAAGACAAGAAGTTGGCCCTGCGCCAGCAACTCGAAGATATTAAAGTTGTTTTACACGAGTTAACCGCCGTTGAGAGCGGATGCCGTGCGGAACTTTCCGAAAAAACCAAGGAGTACCCATGATTAGCGCCTATAAAACATTCAATTTCGATCTCGGTGAAACCGCCGATATGATCCGCGAGCAAGTAAACGCATTTGCTCGTGATGAAATTGCACCCCGTGCCGCAGAAATTGATGAAGTAAACGAGTTTCCTGCTGATTTATGGCGCAAATTTGGCGATATGGGTTTGCTCGGTATTACCGTACCGGAAGAATTTGGTGGTTCGGGCATGGGTTATCTTGAGCATGTAGTGGCAATGGAAGAAATTAGCCGCGCTTCTGCCTCTGTGGGCTTAAGCTATGGTGCTCACTCGAATTTGTGTGTAAACCAACTAAAAGTGAACGGTAGCCAAGCGCAAAAAGAGAAATACCTACCAAAATTAGTAAGCGGCGAGCACGTAGGTGCGTTGGCCATGAGCGAGCCAAACGCGGGTTCTGATGTGGTGAGTATGAGGCTGCATGCGAAAAAAGATGGCGATCACTATATTTTGAACGGCAATAAAATGTGGATCACCAATGGTCCTGATGCAGATGTGCTTATCGTATACGCAAAAACTGAGCCGGGTGCAGGCTCCAAAGGCATTACCGCATTCATTATCGAGAAAGCAAACACTCCGGGTTTCAGCACGGCGCAGAAGCTCGATAAATTGGGCATGCGCGGCTCTAACACCTGTGAATTAGTATTCGAAGATGCGCGGGTGCCAGCCGAAAATATTTTGGGCGAATTAAACCAAGGCGTAAAAGTACTCATGAGCGGCCTCGATTACGAGCGCGCTGTATTAGCTGCTGGCCCGCTGGGCATTATCCAAGCGTGCATGGATGTGGTTGTTCCTTATATTCACGAGCGCAGCCAATTTGGCCAAGCGATTGGTGAGTTCCAGTTGGTACAAGGCAAAGTAGCCGACATGTACACGCAAATGAATGCGGCCCGTGCTTATGTGTATGCAGTAGCGAAAGCTTGCGATCGCGGCGAAACCACTCGTAAAGATGCGGCAGGTGCTATTCTTTATGCAGCTGAGCTAGCAACCAAAATGGCACTTGATGCCATTCAGTTACTCGGCGGCAACGGCTATATCAATGAATACCCTACTGGCCGCTTATTGCGCGATGCCAAACTGTATGAAATTGGTGCCGGCACCTCAGAAATTCGCCGCATGCTAATTGGCCGTGAGCTGTTTACTGAATCGAAGTAATTAATCGCTAAATAATAAGGATACTCGTTGTGGCTATTCTCACTAGTAAAGTAAACACTCGGGACGAAACATTTTTAGCGAACCGAGAATCAATGCTTGCTGTGTTGGCTGATTTACAAGAAAAAGCCGAGCAAATTAAGCAAGGTGGCGGTAAAAGCTATCAAGAACGGCATGAATCGCGCGGCAAATTATTGGTGCGCGATCGTATTCAACGCTTGCTCGATGCGGGTTCTCCATTTTTAGAACTCGGCCAATTCGCTGCCTGGGAAGTGTATAACGATTATGTGCCAGCAGCGGGTGTAGTTGCTGGTATCGGCCGTGTGGAAGGCGTTGAGTGCATGATTGTAGCTAACGATGCTACAGTAAAAGGCGGTACGTACTACCCTCTTACCGTGAAAAAGCATTTGCGCGCACAAGAAATTGCCGAGCGTTGCCACCTGCCCTGTATTTATTTAGTAGATTCTGGTGGCGCCAACCTGCCGCGCCAAGATGAAGTATTTCCTGATCGCGATCATTTCGGCCGTATTTTCTTTAACCAAGCCAATATGTCGGCGAAAGGCATTCCGCAAATTGCTGTGGTAATGGGCTTATGTACCGCTGGCGGAGCCTATGTGCCAGCCATGGCCGATGAATCCATTATTGTAAAAGAGCAAGGCACGATTTTCTTAGCTGGCCCGCCACTTGTAAAAGCGGCTACCGGCGAAGAAGTGAGTGCGGAAGAACTTGGTGGTGCCGATGTGCACACGCGCATTTCTGGTGTTGCGGATCATTTTGCGGTAAACGATGAGCATGCGCTCGATTTAGCTCGCCGTACGGTTTCTCGCTTGAATCGCCCTGCGAAAGCACCAATTGATGTAGCGCCAGTAAAACCGCCCCGCTACGCTGCTGAAGAAATTTACGGCATTGTGGGTACCGATTTACGCAAGCCCTATGATGTGCGCGAAATCATTGCCCGTGTGGTGGATGATTCTGATTTTGATGAATTCAAACAAAACTACGGTAATACCTTGGTTACTGGTTTTGCCCGTATTCACGGTTATTTAGTAGGTATTGTAGCTAACAACGGTATTTTGTTCTCGGAATCGGCGCAAAAAGGCGCGCATTTCATTGAGCTCTGTGCCCAACGCAAAATTCCATTAGTGTTTTTACAAAATATTACCGGCTTCATGGTAGGTAAGAAGTACGAAGCCGAAGGTATTGCCAAGCATGGTGCAAAAATGGTTACCGCAGTAAGTTGCGCCAAAGTGCCGAAGTTTACGGTACTGATTGGTGGTAGCTACGGTGCTGGTAATTATGGCATGTGTGGCCGCGCTTATGATCCAACGCTCATGTTTATGTGGCCGAATGCACGTATTTCCGTAATGGGTGGCGAACAAGCGGCAGGTGTGATGGCGCAGGTTACTCGCGATGGCAAAGAACGCAAAGGCGAAAGCTGGAGCGCAGAAGATGAGGCCAAATTTAAACAGCCTATTATTGATACCTACGAGCACCAAGGCCATCCATACTATGCCTCAGGCCGTTTGTGGGATGATGGTATTATCGATCCGGCACAAACCCGCACAGTGTTGGGCTTAAGTATTTCCGCCGCACTCAATGCTCCAATCGAAGACACGCGCTTTGGCGTGTTCCGCATGTAAGGAGCGATGTATGGCAAATGAACAGGTAATTATTGAACTCGATAATCGTGGTGTAGCTCGCTTAACCATGAATCGCCCTGAAGTGCACAATGCCTTCGATGATGTGATTATTGCTAAGTTACGCGCAGCGCTTGCCGAAGTGCGCGAGAACTCTGCCGCGCGGGTATTAGTATTGCAATCTGCTGGTAAAAACTTCTCAGCTGGGGCAGATCTGAATTGGATGCGTTCCATGGCTGATAAAAATTATCAGGAGAACGTGGAAGATGCAGGTGAATTGGGCGCCCTAATGTGGGAGCTAGATCAACTACCAATCCCTACCATTGCCTTAGTAAATGGTGCTGCTTTTGGCGGCGCTGTGGGCCTTGTGGCCTGCTGTGATATGGCCATTGCTGAAGAGCGCGCTAGCTTCTGCCTTTCAGAAGTGAAGATTGGTTTAATTCCTGCGGTAATTAGCCCTTATGTAGTGCGGGCGTTAGGTGAACCTGCCGCACGCCGCTATATGCTAACTGCCGAACGCTTTTTTGCTACGGAAGCCTATCGTTTAGGTTTGATAGATATCGTAGCGGCTGCCGATAGCAGTTTAGAAGCCGAGCTAGAACCGTTATTAACGGCCTTGCTCGCGAATAGCCCAGCGGCTATTAAAGCCTGCAAAAACCTGATTCGGCACGTAAGCAACCACCCGCTGAACCCAGATGTAGTAGCCGAAACTGCGCGCCGCATTGCAGAAATTCGCGTGTCTGCAGAGGGCCAAGAAGGCTTGAGTTCGTTTTTAGAAAAACGCAGCCCTGCTTGGCTAGCAGCGAATACAACCAGCGCAACGGATGGAAACAAATAATGGCACAACAATTAGCTAAAATTCTTATCGCCAACCGTGGCGAAATTGCTTGCCGCGTTATTCGTACCGCGCGCGACATGGGTATTAAAACCGTAGCGGTGTATTCAGATGCCGATGCCAATGCACAACACGTGTTGCAAGCCGATGAAGCCGTGCATATCGGCGGCTCACCAAGCAGTGAATCCTATTTATGCGCCGATAAAGTAATTACTGCAGCCCAGCGCACTGGCGCACAAGCCATTCACCCAGGGTACGGTTTTTTATCGGAAAATGAATCGTTTGCCGAAGCATTGCAAGATGCGGGCTTAATCTTTATTGGCCCACCAGTAGCAGCTATTGCTGCGATGGGCTCAAAAAGTGCGGCCAAGAATATTATGGCAAAAGCTGGAGTACCGTTAGTACCTGGCTATCATGGTGATGATCAAAGCGATGATTTACTGGCCGCAGAAGCCGAGAAAATTGGCTACCCGGTATTGCTAAAAGCTGCCTATGGCGGCGGTGGTAAAGGCATGCGCGTAGTAAACAACGCCGCAGAGTTTGCCGAAGCCCTCGCATCGGCCCGGCGCGAAGCAAAAGCTGGCTTTAACAACGATAAAATGTTGGTAGAGAAGTTTATTACTCGCCCTCGCCACGTGGAAATTCAGGTATTTTGTGATCAGCACGGTAATGCCGTGTATTTAGCAGAGCGCGATTGCTCGGTGCAGCGCCGCCACCAAAAAGTAGTGGAAGAAGCGCCTGCGCCTGGGTTAACCGAAGAAACTCGCAAAGCCATGGGCGATGCAGCCGTACGCGCGGCGCAAGCCATTGATTACGTGGGCGCCGGCACAGTGGAGTTCTTATTCGATGAAGATGGTAGTTTCTACTTCATGGAAATGAACACCCGCTTGCAAGTTGAGCACCCCGTTACCGAAATGATTACCGGTGTAGATTTGGTGGAATGGCAGCTGCGCGTTGCCGCCGGCGAAGTATTACCTATGCAGCAGGATGAAATTACCCTCGATGGCCATGCCTTCGAAGCGCGTATTTATGCTGAAAACGCTGATGATAACTTTATGCCAAGCACTGGCACCCTCGCCTATTTGCGCCACCCAGAAGCCTCTCCTTATGTGCGTTGGGATTCAGGTATTGTGCAAGGTGATGAAGTTACTACCTTCTACGATCCGATGATTGCGAAGCTTATTGTGTGGGATATTGATCGTGAATCGGCGTTGCGCCGCTTAACCAATGCGTTGCGTGAAACTCGCATTGCCGGCGTTACCACCAATACCGATTATTTACATCGTATCGCCACCCATAAAGCCTTTGCCAATGCTGAACTTACTACGCGCTTTATTGAGCAGTATGGTGAGGCCTTACATGAGCGCGAAGGCGGTTTATCAGAACAGGTAAACTTGTTAATTATTGCCGCGCACATGATTCGTGCACGCCAACAACAAGCGAATCAAGATCCGTGGAGTAGCGCTTCGGGTTGGCGGGTAAATTCGCCTGCCAAGCATCGTATTGGTTTACGTAGCAAAGATGCCGAAACAGCTACTATTCTTGATTTGATTAGCACCGCCAATGGTATTGAATGGCCAGCAGAAAATTTAGTACTACAACAAGCTAGCGATGGCGCAGTAGTGGTAGATGGCCTGCGGTTCTATCCAGAAATTGCTGAGCATCAAGGCAACTTTACGGTATTTAGTGATCACGGCCGTTTCGATGCAAGTGCTTACGATGCATTGGCCGATATTATTCACGAAGATGAAGCCGGTACACTAACCGCCCCTATGAACGGTACCATTGTTGCCGTAAACGTAGCAGCCGGTGATAGCGTTGCTGAAGGCCAAGCCTTGGTAGTAATGGAAGCCATGAAAATGGAATACACTATTCGAGCACCGTTTGCGGCAGGTGTTGAGCAAGTATTTTTCGCCGTTGGTGATTTAGTGGCCGATGGTGCCGAACTGATTAGCTTGAGCGAAGCGGCTGAGTAGCTTAGCCGCACATGCAAAGGAGCGCTTATGTGGAACATGAATGATATGCCCAGCTCGGTGAAGATTGTTGAGGTAGGCCCACGCGATGGTTTGCAGAATGAACAAGCGGTAACTACCGAGGCCAAAGTGGCCTTGGTAAATGCCCTTAGTGATGCTGGTTTTCAAAGCATTGAAGCGGCAAGTTTTGTAAGCCCGAAATGGGTGCCGCAAATGGCCGATAGTGCCGATGTATTGGCGCAAATCGAGCGGAAAACTGGTGTTACCTACTCTGCACTTACTCCTAATTTAAAAGGCTTTGAACTGGCTATGGCCGCCGGTGCCGATGAAGTAGCGGTATTTGGTGCGGCTTCTGAAGCCTTTAGCCAGAAGAATATAAATTGTTCGATAGAAGAATCATTGGCGCGCTTCGCACCTGTAATGGAGGCTGCCAAAGCGCAAGGTGTTCGCGTGCGAGGTTATGTTTCCTGCGTGTTAGGCTGCCCTTACCAAGGCGAAGTACCGGTAAGTGAAGTGGTACGAGTAGCAAAACAACTACACGCTATGGGTTGCTATGAAATTTCCCTTGGCGATACCATTGGTGTTGGTACTCCGCTGCAGGCACAACGTATGCTAGCCGCTGTTGCTGAAGAAGTGCCGATGCAACAACTTGCCTTGCACTTTCACAATACCTACGGCCAAGCGCTGGCGAATATTGCCGCTTGCTTACCTCTTGGGGTGTCGGTAATTGATAGCGCGGTAGCGGGTTTGGGCGGTTGCCCTTATGCCAAAGGCGCGAGTGGCAACCTAGCCAGTGAAGATGTGCTGTATATGCTTGCGGGCATGGGCATCCACACCGGTGTTGATTTATCCAAAGCAATTGCGGCTGGCAACGCAATTTGTGCCGCCCTAGGCACCAAGCCACGTTCTAATGTAAGCATTGCCCGTAGCTCGAATTAACAGCTCTGGCGATAAGAAAATTACTCAACTCGTAACTAGCACAACACAAGCAAAGGCAGAACAATGACCGACAAGGCAAACAGTTCTCTGTTAACGCAAAGCACGTCGAAAAACACGCTGCAAAACAAATCGCAGCCTATGTGGAAACCTAGCGAAGAACAACGTGAACGCACACAAATGATGGCGTTTATGCGCACTGTTGAAAGCAAATACCAACAGCGTTTTGGTGGTGATTACGAGCAGTTTCATGCCTGGTCTGTGCAGCAAAAAGAACAATTTTGGAGCTTGTTGTGGGATGAGTTCGCAGTAATTGGCGAAAAAGGTGAGCGTGTTTTAATTGATGGCGAAAAAATGCCGGGCGCAAGTTGGTTTCCAGATGCGCAACTGAACTTCGCCGAAAATCTTCTTCGCTATCGCGATGCACAAGCAGCACTGGTGTTTACTAACGAGCACGGTGCACGCACAGAAATTAGCTATGCCGAACTGTATCAAGCTACCGCCGAGCTGGCTGCGAAACTACAGCAACAAGGCGTGCAAGCCGGTGATCGCGTAGCCGGCATGTTGCCCAATTGCATTGAAACCATCGTGGCTATGCTCGCTACCACCAGTTTAGGCGCTGTTTGGTCGAGCTGTTCACCTGATTTTGGCGTGCAGGGTGTATTGGATCGGTTTGGCCAAGTAGAACCGAAAGTAATGTTTACCGTAGATGGCTATTTTTATAATGGCAAAACCATTGATGTTAGCGACAAAGTAAACGCCATTAAAGCCCAGCTGCCATCGGTTGCCGCATTAGTAGTTATTCCATTTGCTGGCCTTCAGCACAGTATTAATGATGCCCAAGCTTGGGCTGATTATCGTGATAGTAGCGCTCGCGAAATTACTTTCGTGCCCCGCAAATTTAATGATCCGTTGTATATCATGTTTAGCTCGGGTACTACCGGCGTGCCGAAGTGTATTGTGCACGGTATTGGCGGTACACTCCTGCAACATATTAAAGAGCACGCATTGCATACCGATTTACGCCGCGAAGATACCCTATTTTACTTTACCACTTGTGGTTGGATGATGTGGAACTGGCTAGTGTCTGGCCTAGCTGTAGGCGCTCGTTTGGCCTTATTTGATGGTTCTCCGTTTTACCCTACCCCGGCAGCAATGGCCGATTTAATTGATAAAGAAGGGATTACCGTATTTGGCACTAGCGCCAAATATTTAGCCGCGCTTGAAAAAGCGGGTGAAAAGCCTAGGGAAAGCCACAACTTAAGCACCCTGCGAGCAATTTTAACTACCGGCTCTGTATTAGCCCCTGAAAGCTTCGATTATGTGTATCGCGATATTAAAACCGATCTCTGCCTCAGTTCAATTTCTGGCGGTACCGATATTGTATCTTGTTTTGCTCTTGGTAATCCGATTCTGCCCGTGTACCGCGGCCAATTACAATGCCGAGGCCTTGGCTTAGCGGTAAACGTTTACAACGATAGCGGTAAGCCCGTACTAGGCGAGAAAGGCGAATTAGTATGTGAACAAAGCTTTCCTTGTATGCCTATTGGCTTTTGGAATGATAGCGATGGCAGCCGTTATCATAGTGCTTACTTTGCGCGCTTTGAAAATATTTGGGCGCATGGTGATTATGCCGAGCTTACTCACGAAGGTGGGGTAGTTATTTATGGTCGTTCTGATGCGGTGCTTAACCCAGGTGGCGTGCGCATTGGTACTGCAGAGATTTATCGCCAAGTAGAAAAAGTTGATGCAGTTTTAGAAAGCATTGCCGTAGGCCAAAGCTGGCAAGATGATGAACGTATTGTGCTCTTTGTTAAATTGCGGGAAGGCATTGAGCTTACCGATGCGCTGCGCAATGAAATCAAACAAACCATCCGTGCCAATGCAACTCCACGACATGTTCCTTCAGTTATTCTGCAAACTGCCGATATACCGAGAACCATAAGCGGAAAAATAGTTGAGTTGGCGGTACGCCAAGTAATTCATGGCGAAATCGTAAAAAATACCGATGCATTAGCAAACCCAGAAGCGCTGGAATTGTTCAAGAACCGCGCTGAATTGAACCGCTAAGCACGCCATTACCCTGCGAACTCAACGAATATATGCATACACTAAGTTCGCCTTTTTACGCGAAAGTGCTGCGAAAACGAGCAATATCGGAAGTATTTGCTGATGTTTACGTATGTGCGCTTTACGAACAAAAAGTAAACGTGTAATTATAAGAGCTTAGTTTGTTAATTCGTAATTCACGGCAACGAATTACGAATCAATTTCCGTGCTCGCTAGCGGCAACGCTTTACAATAACAATATAATTAGCCCTGTGGTGCAATGCGCAATCTGAAACGACACAAGCAAGCTATTTTCGCCGGAGTTACGGGGGTTATTGTAACTCTCGTTCTCGCGATCTCGTTGCGCATTTCCGATAACTCCTCTATTCGTGATCAACTTGATGCAGAGCTCTATCAATTGCAACTTGAAGTGCGCCGTGAATTGCAATCACATATGTTTGGTTTTACCTGGATTAGTAGCCAAGGTGAAATGGGGCCAAGTTGGGTAAGTGAAGGCGATTTAATTAATGCTTATTATCGCCAATTTAAAAGCTTAATGTGGATTACTCCAAACGGGGAAATCATCACCAGCTACCCTGCCGATTGGGCAGCACCTAGGCGTGTTCCCGATGAAGTTGAAATGTGGCTAAGCCGCTTTAGCCCTGGCGCACGATATTTAATTTCGGCCAGTTCACTAGCGGAACACCCAGCCGATTTATTGCTCGTGGTGCCCTACGAATCAAATCGATATACCGGCTATTACGCCGGTATTCTAGATATGAACCGCTTACTCCACCTTACCGTTGCCAGCCACTTACGAGACGAAACGTCATTTCGCGTAACCCGCCAATCCGATAGTGCCATTCTATTTAGCCTTGCCGATAATGGCGCACTAAAAGAAGAATGGGGCAACAACCGAGTATTTCAATTATTTGGCGAAACCTGGGTATTAGAACTCTGGCCGCATACTTCACGTTTGCAAACGATGCGTAGTAATTTATCGCTATTGGTATTAGTTTCCGGTTCATTGGTAACTGGCCTGCTCACTTTCGTACTGTATTTATTGGGCGTTAGCCACGTTCGTGAAAACCTACTGCAAGAAGCCAACCGCGAGCTGTACGATGAAATTGAGGAGCGTGAGCGCGTTGAACAACGGGTAGCCTATTTGGCTGAGCATGATTCCCTTACTGGCCTCGCCAACCGGAATGCCATTATTGCCCAGCTCAGTGAAGAGCTAAACTTTTTACGCGAACAAGCGCTAAAAGTTGGCGTAATGATTGTTGATTTAGACCACTTTAAAGAAGTAAACGATACCTTGGGCCATAACGTAGGTGATGCCCTTTTGAAACAAGTGGCAACTCGATTATCAGAGCTGAACGGCGGTAAAACCATGCTAGCTCGGCTAGGCGGCGATGAATTCGCGATTATGCTTACCAGCGTGCGGGCACAGGAAGATTTAGAACACTTTGCTGATGAAATCATTGAAGCACTCGATAAGCACTTTAACGTAGAAGGCTACGAGATTTTTGTAACCGGTAGTATTGGTATTGCCCTCACCCAAACAGGCGAAGAAGATGCGGAAACGTTAATGCGCCATGCCGATACTGCCTTGTACCGAGCAAAAGATAAAGGCCGCAATATTTGGCATGTGTACACACAAGAATTACATGATGAACTTGCCGACCGTTTAGATGTTTCGAAGAAGCTAAGGTATGCCATTGAACATGAGAAGCTCTCGGTGTTTTATCAACCGCAAGTAGACATGACCACCCGCAAGATTATTGGTTTAGAGGCCCTAGTGCGGTGGATAGAGGATGATGGCACTATTATTGGCCCTGATCGCTTTATTCCTATTGCCGAAGATTCTGGCCTCATTTTACCGATTTCTGAATTTGTTCTGCAAACCGCATGTCGCCAACTTGCGCGCTGGCGTGAATTAGGTTTAACCGATATTCGAGTTTCTGTGAATTTATCGGGCAGACAATTCCAGGTGCCAGATTTAACAGATCAAATACTATATGCAGTGCGTAGTGCGGGTATCCCTACTACATTTTTAGAACTTGAGCTTACTGAACAAGTGTTGATTGAAAATAGCCAAACTCATACCCAATTTATGCAAGATATGCGTGATAATGGTATTACCTTGGCGATTGATGATTTCGGCGTGGGCTACTCCTCGCTTTCGTATTTGAAACATTTTCCAATTAACGCATTGAAAATCGATCGCTCGTTTGTGAAGGATTTACCAGACGACAAAGATGATGCCACCATTACCCAAACTATTGTTAGCTTGGCGCGCAACCTTGATATCGGCATTGTTGCGGAAGGGGTTGAGAATCAAGAGCAAGCCGATTTCTTGATTAATCTTGGTTGCACCATTGGCCAAGGCTATTTCTATAGCCGCCCTGTACCTGCCGATGAAGCAACCGCTTTGTTAACAGCGCCAAACAGCGTAATTCCTGTTAAAATAAGCTAACGCTTTACGAATTCTAGGAGTATTCACATGACAACGCATGATGTTGAACGCGAGAGTATGGAATTTGATGTACTCATTGTTGGTGCAGGCCCTGCTGGCCTCAGCACTGCGTGTAGATTAGCGCAATTGAACCAAGAGCACGGTAAAGAGCTACAAATTTGTGTTATCGAGAAAGGTTCAGAGGTGGGCGCCCACATTCTTTCTGGTGCGGTGCTTGAGCCACGTGCTTTAACCGAACTGTTTCCGGATTGGCAAGAGCGCGGCGCGCCATTGAATACTGCCGTAACGAAAGACGACATTTTCTTCTTTGGTGGAGCCGAAAAAGCTACGAAATTACCAAATTTTATGGTGCCGAAAACCTTCCATAATGATGGCAACTACATTGTGAGTATGGGCAACGTGTGCCGTTGGTTAGCCAGCCAAGCTGAAGAACTCGGTGTAGAGGTTTTTCCAGGCTTCGCTGCAGCAAGCGTAATTCATGGTGATAACGATGAAGTATGCGGCGTAATTACCGGTGATATGGGTGTAGGCGTAAACGGCGAGCCAAAAGATGGTTACATGCCAGGTATGGAACTCCGAGCAAAATACACCATCTTTGCGGAAGGTTGCCGAGGCCATTTAGGCAAAGACCTAATAAACCATTACCAACTTGATAAAGACAGCACCGCACAACATTACGCGATTGGCTTTAAAGAAGTGTGGGATATTCCAGCCGAACAGCACCAACCTGGTTTAGTAGTGCACTCTACCGGATATCCATTGAACGATGAAGCCAGCGGTGGCGGGTATTTATATCATGCTGAAGATGGCCAAGTATTCTTGGGCTTAATTGTGGATTTGAATTACACCAATCCATATTTGAACCCGTTTGCTGAATTCCAAAAATTTAAGCAACATCCACAAATTCGCAAAGTTCTTGAGAATGGTAAGCGCGTAAGTTATGGCGCGCGGGCAATTACTAAAGGTGGTTTTTATTCGCTACCGAAAATGACCATGCCAGGTGCGGTATTAGTAGGTTGTGAAGCGGGCACCTTGAACTTCGCTAAAATTAAAGGCAATCACACCGCAATGAAGAGCGGAATGATTGCTGCAGAAACAGTATTTAACGCCTTATGTGCGGATAAGCATGCTGCTGATTTAAGTGAGTATACGGAAGCTTTTAATGCTTCGTGGGTATACGATGAATTATATCGTTCACGCAACTTCGGCCCTGTAATCCACAAGTGGGGTACTTGGTTAGGCGGCGCTTATAATACGTTAGACCAGAATATTTTTGGCGGTAAGTTACCCTTTACCATTAAAGATACCCGTGCTGATCATGAAGGTATGCAATTAGCCAGTGAAGCAAAGCAAATTGAATATCCCAAGCCTGATAATAAAATCAGTTTTGATAGGAATTCATCGGTTTATTTATCTAATACCAACCATGAAGAAGATCAACCATGCCACTTGCAGTTAATGGATAGCGATATTCCAATTCAGGTGAACTTAGCAAAATATGCTGAGCCAGCCCAACGCTATTGCCCAGCAGGTGTGTATGAGGTAGTAAACAATGAAGATGACGAGCCGCGTTTCCAAATTAATGCACAAAACTGCATTCATTGTAAAACCTGTGATATTAAAGATCCGAGCCAGAATATTCGCTGGGTAACACCGGAAGGAACAGGCGGGCCTAATTACCCGAATATGTAAGTAATAATTTCGTAAAGCCCGCATTAACTGCGGGCTTTTTTGTAAGTTAACTCTTAAGTTGCTAATTCAATGCTGAATGAGCATAATAAATGCACTACAGTAATTAAGCGCTATTTAACCTCTTTATTTAAATGGCTCGTACTATTTTATTACTGCTAGATCGTTAACTAACGAAATATTTATTTTACAGGATAAACCATGAGCGAATTTATAGATATTCTAACGCATGCCCGCCGCTTAAATGCCGCCACTAAAGAACTTACTGTTGCTGAATTATCAGAAGCAGCAAGTAAACTGGCGGGAATAATTGAACAGCGCAAGGAAGATGAAGCTGAACAAGAGCGCACGTTAGCAGCAAAACAATTAGAAGTTGCACGGATTCGCAAAGAAATTGAAGCTGCAGGACTGAGCCCTGAAGACATTTTGGGGGGTGCAGTAAGTAGCACTAAAACAGCATCGAAGAAGCAAGCGCGTACACCACGCCCAGCGAAATACAAATATATCGATGCGAATGGCCAACATAAAACTTGGACCGGCCAAGGCCGCACCCCAAAAGCGATTCAAGAAGCACTTGATGCTGGCCGTTCGTTGAATGAATTTGCCTTATAAAATACGCTTTAATCACGGCAACAAAAAAGCCGCTAACTAGTTACCCAATGGGGTAATAAAATAGCGGCATGATCAGCTTAAACGAAAGCCGCGAGTATTATGCTCGCGGCTTTCTGTGTTTTACCGTAAACGAATACCGGCATCACCTACGCCTACCGATACAGAAATTGGATATTCGCCATTACCGCGGCCGCTGCTAGTTTCTGCAACAATTGCACGACTACTACGTACATCTTGCCCGCCATGAATGGTTGCTGCACCAACACCCACATCTGCGTTCAGCGCACCAGCATACTCTAGCTTACCGGTAACCTTGCCATCACCTACACCAACATCTAGCACTACAGCGGTAGCTGATACCGAGATATCTGCCATACCAACGCCCAAATCAACATTCAGCTTCGCCACACTTGGCGTAGTTACATACCAAGTAGCTTCTACATTCTTTTCACCAAACGAAACTGTGAGCACACCGCGGCGTTCTTGAATAGTTACATCAGCATCACTCACATCTTTTACTCGGCGCAGCATACCTGAACGCTTGCCTTCAAACTCAACGCGTAGCTGCATATAATCGCCTTCGCCTTCACTTACGTAGATCGAGCCTACCGAGTTATTCAGTACTACATGGTTAATGTCTGCCATAGAAATTTCATGGCTTACGCTAGCTTCATTGTTCGCGTACGAGGTACCCGCGGTAACAGCGGCGGTGGCTGCAAATACAATGGCGATAACAAGAGCTTTAATAGTTTTCATGCTTGTTCTCCCGAAAGTGTAACTTTAGTATAGTTTTGTTTTTAAAAGCCGAATCGTAAATCTATTCCGGCACTTACTTATTCATTTATTGAGCTATCTATTCAAGTAAAAGCAAAAAGCAGGCCAGCTTTATTAAGTTATTGATTTTAAATTACTATTTCATTTATATCGTATTCACTTTTGGTGAGAACAACGAAAGTGTGGTGAAATACACACACCTTAATTTGGTTATTCGCGCTAACATGAATAATCTAGAGTAACTTATAACCGTGAGCAGTGAATGTGAGTAATCCATCGTTTCCAACGCCAGGCGAAACACTAGGCCTTTCCCCCATTGCTTTTGTTGAATCGCCCTATCGACAAAAGTTCGCCATTCCACGCCAACCCGGTTTAGTAAAAAGTGCTCGTGGGGTAATTCATTTTACCGAAGCCTATGCGCACCCAGATTGTTTGCGGGGAATTGAAGATTTTAGCCATCTTTGGCTTACCTTTATGTTTCACGAAACGGCCACTCAGGGTTGGAAGCCCTTGGTACGCCCCCCGCGCTTGGGCGGCAACCAACGCAAAGGAGTGTTTGCTACCCGCTCCACCTTTCGGCCCAATCCAATTGGCCTTTCGGTTGTGGAGCTGCTTGAGGTACGGAATAACACGCTGGTAGTAGCTGGGCTAGATTTGCTGCATGGCACCCCTATCCTCGATATTAAGCCCTACTTGCCCTATTCTGATAGCATTGCCGATGCACGCGGGGGCTATGCCGATGCGCGGCCAAATACGGGCATGCAGGTGCAATTTAGTGCCGCTGCCGAGGCTGTATTGGCCCAACATACGGCGCAATACCCGCAATTGCGAGCGCTGATTACCGAAGTGCTACAACAAGATCCGCGTCCGGGGTACCAACGTGAACAAAATTGGCAGAAAGAATATGGCATGCACTTATACGATTTCAATATTAAATGGCGGGTGGAAGATAATTTGAATCAAGTAATTAGCATCAGTTAAACCTTTGTTGCTGCAGCTGAGGCTGCTAAAATAAAGGCAATGGATTTGGCCTATCACCACCCTAACACCACGAGAGCAGTGAACATGCGAACAAGCCAGTACCTTCTTGGAACATTAAAAGAAACCCCAGCAGATGCTGAGGTGATTAGCCATCAACTAATGCTGCGTGCCGGCATGGTGCGTAAAGTGGCCTCTGGCCTTTATACTTGGGCGCCAAGTGGCTTACGGGTATTACGTAAAGTTGAGCAGGTTGTGCGCGAAGAAATGGAGCGCGCTGGGGCCATTGAGATTTTAATGCCTATGGTACAGCCTGCGGATCTGTGGGAAGAATCTGGCCGTTGGGAAGCCTATGGCCCAGAACTTCTGCGCTTACATGATCGGCATAACCGTGAGTTTGTACTCGGCCCTACTCACGAAGAAGTAATTAGTGAGCTAGTACGCAAAGAAGTGAATAGCTACAAGCAGTTGCCGCTTAACTTATTTCAAATTCAAACCAAGTTCCGTGATGAAATACGCCCCCGCTTTGGCGTAATGCGTGCCCGTGAGTTCTTAATGAAAGATGCTTATTCGTTTCACACCACGCAAGAAAGCTTGGAACAAACCTATCAAGCGATGTTCACCGCATACTGCAACGTGTTCACTCGTTTAGGCCTCGATTTCCGGCCAGTAATTGCCGACACCGGTTCTATTGGCGGCAGCATGAGCCATGAGTTTCATGTGCTAGCAAGTTCTGGTGAAGACGATATCGCCTTTTCTGATAGCGGTGATTACGCAGCTAACGTTGAACTTGCCGAAGCCCTAACTCCAGCTGCTGAAATTCAGCCTGCGGCACAAGCGTTAGAAAAGGTTGCCACGCCAGAAGCGAAAACAATTCAAGCCTTAGTAGAGCAATTTGCTGCGCAATTTAACTTGCCTATCGAACGTACATTGAAAACACTCATTGTGCACGGTGCCGCTGATGAACAGGGTAATAGTTCGCTAATAGCGCTTATTTTACGCGGCGATCATGTGCTGAATGAAATTAAAGCAGCGAAACACCCAGCAGTAGCTTCGCCGTTAGTTTTTGCCAGTGAAGAAGAAATTCGCGCCGCTATTGGTGCGGGCCCAGGTTCATTAGGCCCAGTAAGCATGCCATTACCAATGCTGATTGATCGCTCGGTAGCAGTTATGAGTGATTTTGCAGCTGGTGCCAACGAAGATGGTTTCCATTTCTTTGGTATTAACTGGAACCGTGATGTTGAGTTACCCGAAATTGCTGATTTACGGAATGTGCAAGCAGGCGATGCTAGCCCCGATGGTAACGGCACCTTGGCCATTGCCCGTGGTATTGAAGTTGGCCATATTTTCCAGCTAGGCACCAAATACAGTGATGCGATGAAAGTTGCGGTACTAAACGAAGATGGCAAAAGCCAATCGCTTACCATGGGTTGCTACGGTATTGGCGTTTCCCGAATTGTGGCGGCGGCAATTGAGCAAAACCATGATAACAATGGCATTAAATTGCCGGATGCAATGGCGCCTTTCCACGTGTGTATTTTACCGATGAATATGCATAAATCAGCGCGTGTTCAGGAAGTAGCCAATAGCTTATACAACGAATTTAAAGCTGCGGGAATCGAAGTACTATTTGATGATCGCAAAGAGCGCCCTGGGGTAATGTTTGCAGATATGGAGCTAATTGGTATTCCCCACACCATCGTAATTGGTGAACGGAATCTTGATGAGCAAGCCGTAGAATACAAAAACCGCCGCACGGGTAATAAAGAAACCTTGGCAATCGCCGAAGTAGTGCGCTTTATTCAGGCGCAATTGGCAGGTTAATGCCTGCTACTAAACGGCGTCAGCCTTGGCGCCGTTTAGCGATCTTCACCAGCCAACGGATCTACGTAATGTAAGTGCATATCCCAAGGAAAGTGAATCCATACGTTTTGTTCGATATCGGCTTCGTATTCATCTACCAGCGGCAAGCCTTCTGGTTTTGCATATACGGTAATAAACTTCGCCTTAGGTAGCATTTTCCGCAAGAAACGTAAGGTATTGCCGGTATCAACCAAATCGTCTACCACCAAAAAGCCTTCGCCATCTTCGGTACAGGCAATAGGTTTCAGTAGTTCAGGTTCTGCAGCTTGCGATTGATGCGCATAGCTACGCACACAGGCACTTTCTACTACGCGTAAGTTCAATTCACGAGCAACTATCGCACCTGGCACTAAACCACCACGGCTAACGGCAATTACGCCTTTCCATTGCTCTGCCGGCAATTGCCTACGGGCTAGTTCGCGCGTAGCGCGATGTAATTCTTCCCAGGATACAAAATATTCTTGGTTGCTATGCAATCCCATGGTGACCTCTTTTATGCTAGGATTCGTACTTAGATTGCGGGTTAGTATATCACTAACGTGCGGCTCTGCACGCACAGGTGCACGCTCGCATGCCCGAAACCTTACATTAATTGATTTATCGCAAATAGGATTACAGCATGCCAACAGCTATTTTTATCGATGCCAATGGTGGCCAATACGAAGCCGAAGCAAAAATTGGCGATACCCTTATGGAAGTTGCTACTGAAAACGGTATCGATGGCATTATCGGTGAGTGCGGCGGTGTTATGTCGTGCGCTACCTGCCACGTTTACGTAGACAACGCATGGCTTGATAAGTTACCGCCGGCCGACGAAGTAGAAGAAAGCATGATCGATATGGCTATCAACCCTGAAGATAATAGCCGCTTAAGCTGCCAGATCACCATGACCGACGATTTAAACGGCATTATTGTACGTATGCCGGTATCGCAGTTTTAAGTTGCCACGGCTACCATGGTGCGATCGTGGTAGCCGCTGGTTACAGCAATAAAACCGCTAAGCTCGGCATCTAAATCAGCATCACCGGTATCTACCCGCAGTGGCCGTTGATTAAGCTCTTGCAGCTTCTTCTTGGTAGCCACCACAATAATATTCTCTTTACCAACCGCGCGAATTACCTGTGGCGTTAGCTGCTGGTTGCCGCGGCCAAAAATATGCCCTTGGCCACCAATTAAAGTAATAATCATTACTACCTTGCGCCCTTCTTCTTGCGCACTTTGCACCGCGTTCACTAACTGCAATCCGGTAACATCGCTCGCCACTAAGGTGTTATCGCGAACTAAATCAACCCCAAGCAGCGTATTTGCTAAGCCTAACTCCGCCATAATAAAGCCAACTGTGGAGCCCGAGCCAATAATGTACAAGGTATCGTTGTCCATACTCTCAATTACGTCTGCAGCAATATCGGCAAGCACCAGCTCATCGCTTTCTTTGCCCCCTACTTTCACCGCTTGCATGTATTCAAGTTCGCCCGGCACCTGTAGTTCGCCATAACGGCGCGCCCGCACCGTGCCTTCTCGAAACGCATGCTCATCGATATCCATTACATCGGCAGCACGCAGCGTGGTTAATTGTCCGCTAATCAGTTGCGCCAACACTTTACCCGCCGCGCTCGGCGTTATGGCATATACGCCAGAGTGGATTTTCACGCCCGCAGGAATGCCCACTACGGGTAGCGCTTTGTCGCCAAGTGCAGAAACCACATCTCGCGCGGTGCCATCGCCACCCGCAAACACTAATAAATCTGGCTGCTGCGCTGCAATCGCCGTTACCGCGCGCTGGGTATCTTCGGCCTCAGTTTGCGCATGCTCAGGGGTGTACACCACCTGATAGGCAAACCCTAGCTGCGCTAAAATATCGGCGCCCATAGCACCAGCGGCAGTAACAAATTCAATACTTTCGCGGTAATCCAATAGCTGTTTCAGCGCTTGCTCGCTGCGTAAACCAGCCTTTTGTTCGGCACCTCGAGCCAACGCTTCGGCACGAGTTTGCGCACCATCACTACCCTTTAGCGCTACTGCACCACCAATACCCGCATAAGGGTTCACTACAAAACCAAAGGTAAACTTTTTTTGTGGCTTGCTCATTAAACGGCCTCTAGCATGGCGTAATAACGCTGTTGTTCTTGGGCAATCATGTTGGCTCCCTGTTGCTGCAAAAGTGCGAAAGTTACCAACGGCTGAGAAAAGTATTGTTGCAGTACCGTGGCAAATAATACTGCTCGTGGCGGCCAACCTTCCTGAGCTCGTTCCAATGCGCGCTCTACCACCGCATGCGCAAACTGTGGCCGGTTCGGTTGTTCTGCGCCACTTAAATTATCTACGCTAATCTCGAAGCCAATACCCGCGCTCAAACTCAAGTACCATTCAATCGCTTGCGGCCCTACTTCCATTTTCTCGAACAATGCTTGTTGTTCCGGCGAACGGCCATCGGGCGCATACCAATAACCGAAATCGGTAAGATGCCGGCGTACCTTGCCCGCTAAACACCAATGGGCAATTTCATGCAATGCTGAACGCGCATAGCCATGGGCAAACACCACCTCGTTATGCTGGCGTTGGTTAGAAGCCGGCCGGTAGATCGGCTCCGCGCTGCCAGCCACCAGAACGGTGTTTTCAGTTGTTTGAAAGGTAGAATTAAACAGGCGGATCAATTGATCCGCCTGCGCTTCAATAATTACTGCCATAAACCCTTATTGGCCTATTCGTAGTGCTGATACTCCAGCCCTTCAACCCACCAGCTTGGCGCAGGTTCACCTTTCAGGTAATGGTCGAAGAATTCAAGCATCTTCACGGTGTAATCAATTTTATTCGCAAAGCGCTGCAAATGATGCGGCTCGCCTTCGTAATGCAGCATTACTACTGGCTTATCTAGGCGGCGCAGTGCTAAATAATACTCGATTCCTTGTTCCCACGGAACCGCTTCGTCTTTATCACCAAATTGAATCAACATGGGCGTGTTGATCTTATCTGCGAAAAACACCGGTGAATTCTTAATGTATGGGTCTAAATTCTCATACATTGATTCACCAATCCGGCTTTGCCCTGTTTCGTACTGGAACTGCCGCGCAAGGCCTGAGCCCCAACGAATTCCGCTGTAGGCACTGGTCATGTTCGATACCGGCGCACCCGAAACCACGGCCGCGAAGATATCGGTTTCCGCTACTAAGAACGCTGCTTGATAGCCAGACCAACTATGCCCATGAAGGCCAATTGCATCTGGATCGGCAACCCCCATTGCAATGATTTTTTCCATTGCTGGAACCAACGATTCCGTAGCGCTTGGCCCCGGAGCACCTAAACGGAAATGTACATCAGGTAGGAACACCACATAATCTTGCCCTAAGAAGTACGGGAAGTTAGGCCGATGGTTCACCTTCATTTGATTCCACTGATACAAGCGCTGAGAGAACTTCTCGTAGAAGTACACCATTACCGGATAAGTTCGCTTCGGATCGTAGTTATCTGGCTTTAACAGCACACCTTGTAAAGGCTCGCCACGAGTTGATTCCCACTCTACTAGCTCGGCGTTACCCCATACAAACTCACTTTTTTGTGGGTTTACATCGGTAAGCCTACGGCGCTCACTAAAGCCCCGGTCGGCTACCCACAAATCTGGGAACTGACGGAAATCTTGCTCAGTAAATAACACCTGCTGCTTATCTTCACTTAAGCCCATTAAGCTATAGGTTTTCTCTCCATAAATCAGCTCATTTAAACTCTTCGTTGCATAATCAAAAGCAAACATACCACTAGTTTTTAGCTGCTCATTATAGCCACGAATTAAAACCGATAACTCAGTGTTAATTACATTGTGATCATCTGTATCAGCAACACGATATTGCATGTTGTTAGCACGGCCAGTAACGGTTAAGTTTTCTGCGTGGCCTTGGTTAGCGCCTGTTACCGCAACTTGCCAAATATCAAAGCGATCATACACCCATACTTGGCTGCTATCGGTAGACCAACCAGCGATACCATACGTGCTTGGCTCCATTGGCCGATCATTTTCTTCATCTACCCATGAAACATTGGCGTTTGCACCTATTACGGTATGGCTACCGTTTTCGCTATCAAATAGTTTCAACTCACTATTTTCCACGAACACCACATAACGGCCATTTGGCGATAAGCTGCCGCGCTGCCATGAGCGTAGTTTCTCGGCAACTAATTTGCGCTCTCCGGTAGCTAAATCTATCCAGTACAGATCATGATGAAAGCCGTTCCAAGTAATCTCGCGCAAGTACGGCTGGCTATCCCATGCTAATACCGCATAAGGATGATCATTCAGGCTTTGTGTTTCGCGGGGTTCATTGCTTAATACAACAAAGTTACCTGCTTGCGGATAAAATACTGCGGCCGCTGTGGCGCGCTGCATTTGCCGATACGATTCACGCTGATGAGTTAAAATCATGCCATCATCGCCATGCCAAACCTGCAAACGACGATCGCCGAGTAAACGATCTAAGTTATATAAATCTTCCGCCGATTTTGGCTTTAAATCGATTTCTTGTTTCTCTTCCGGTGCTGGGCGATGGCCAATGAATAACCGCTGGCTATCATCACTAAAGCGCATTGGGCTATGTTCAGAAAGAATCATACCATCACGCTTTACATCAGCGGGCCGCGCGCTCGCTCGGCCTTGCTGCCACAGCATCAATGTTTGTGGTGTTTCGGTAAGGCTGCTCTCTTTCTCACCGGCTAAAAACGCAAAGGTTTCCGCATTCGGCGCAAAAGTAAGCTTACTGTATTTGTGGTTGCTGGAGCGATCTAGAATACTACGCTGGCTGTTCGCCGTATTAAACATCACTACGGCTGCCTCTACTGGCGCTGATTCACCGTTTTCACTACTATCATTGGCAGGCTCTTGCTTGGTGTGTTCTACCCATACCACTCGGCTGCCTTCATCGGCTACCGCATACGCACTTACATTGTGAATTTGTTGCTGCTCGTTCGAGCTTAAATTCACTAGGGTAAGAATTTGCCCTTCAGTACTATCATTTTCTTTACTAAATTCTTTTTCATGCAGCACCAGTAAGAAGTTACCATCACCGCTAAATGCCGCTGAATCTGCATGGCTGAAGGTGCGCTGCTCGCCAGTGCTCACATTCACCAACACCGCGTTGCTCACTAACTTTGCCCGCTCCTCCCGTGAGCTTGCTTGCTCACGCTCTAACAACGGCGGTTCTTGCATAAATACAACAAACGCACCATCTTGGCTTACTTTGGGAGCATGGCCACGAGGCACACTGAAGGTTTCGCCATCGGCAACACGCACCGTAATGCCCTCACGATCACCGTAATCTGGGTTTGCTGAAAAGGCGATGGTTGCGAAATTCTCGCTTTGTTGGCGTTGGGTAATTTCCCGAAATTGCATAATATCGGTTAGCTCAAGCGGCCGAATTTCCGGGCTCTGAGCATTTGCTGCAGGTATTTGCAGCATACTGAACATGAGCACAAACAGTGCTATATAAGTGGTAAGTTGTTTCATGGCAACCTCATTAGCGTTTTATATTATTCCCCATTATCGCCAACTCAAGCCTAGATAAACAGGCCACTAATCGCGCTAGCCCTGAAGCTCAACCGATCTAGCAGCCTGCTTGCTGCGATCGCGAATAAAGATGGCAGCAATAAATCCGAGTAACGCGGCGATCGCTGCTGCGGTAAAGGTGAACTCCGCCCCCTCACCTTGTTGCCACAGAAAACCAGCTAACCAGGCACCAAGAGCACCGCCCCCGGCGAAACCAACGCTTAAATAGAAGGCTTGCCCGCGGCTGTGTTGATCAGCTGGAAAATAACGGTGAATGTAGCGCATGGCGGCACTATGATGCAGAGCAAAACTAAAAGCATGAATAAGCTGAATCGGAATTAACCACCACAGCACATCGGCAAAGTTGGCCAGCGCCAGCCAGCGCAAACTGGTGAGCGCCAAACAAAACATGAGCAAGCGGCGCACAGTAAATTGCACTACTAGGCGGCCGGCAATGAAAAACATGGCAACTTCAGCTGCAACCCCCAACGATATCAACGCGCCCACGGCAATAGGCGCGTAACCCAGTTGGTTTAAATAAAGAGCGAAAAATGCATAGAACGGGGCAAAGCTCATTTGCAGCAGTAACGTAGAAAGAATAAACATTACAAACGGCCGGCGGCGAATACGGCGCCAAAACCCTTCTGGAGTGGGCTGATTGGGGTCTTGATAGGCACGTTGCGGTTCATCTAGCCTGCTTACGGCAAATAGCAACGGTAGCAGCAGAATGGCCCCGAGAATGGGAAAACTTTCCGTTCCAGCTAAATCTAGCAACTCCGCGGTAATCAGCGCCACCAAAATGAAGCCCACGCTACCTGCCATACGAATACGGCTATAACGATGGCTTTCGGTGCCTAAGCTGGCCAAAGTAACTACTTCAAGTTGCGGCAATATCGCCGACCAAAATAAGCTTACTAAGCCAAGTAATGCTGCCACCGCAAGGTAGCTATTTACTTGCGCAAGTAACAACAGCAACACTAGTGAACTGATTACACCAAAGCGAATTAATGGCACCAGTTTACCAAGGCGATCAGCAACAGCAGCCCATAATGGCGGGCCAATCACACGGCAAATCGTGGAAATAGCAATAAGCTCGCCAATTTCTCGCGAGCTAAAGCCTAGGGCATCAAGGTAAAAGCCGAGGTATGGAACCAGTAACGCGAGTACTGCGAAATAGCCAAAATAAGACCAGCTCAAGCGCCGGTATTGGCGCTGAAAAGCAATTTGGTTCATTTCAAATGCGGTACGTTAGTGGTTACATCACCGTTTTGCGCGCGTTGGCGTAACCAGTGATCAATAAGAGTTAACGCCATCATGGCTTCGGCTATAGGCACTGCACGAATACCTACACATGGATCATGGCGGCCGTGCGTGCTAATGGTGTGTGCATTACCGAATTGGTCTATCGTTTGGCCAGCAAGTTTGATACTAGATGTGGGCTTCAAGGCAATTTCAGCAACTACCGTTTGGCCACTACTAATACCACCGAGAACACCACCGGCGTGGTTAGAACAAAATCCTGCTGGGGTCATTTCATCACGGTGTTCAGATCCGCGCTGCTCTACCACCGCAAAACCATCGCCAACACTTACTGCTTTTACCGCATTAATCGACATCAGGGCTTTCGCTAAATCGGCATCCAGCCTATCGAACACCGGTTCACCTAAACCTGCCGGAACACCCGTTGCTTCTACACGAATGCGTGCGCCAATAGAATCGCCCGCCTTCTTTAATTCGCGAATAAGCGCATCAAGATCATCGATCTTGCTGGCATCAGGAAAGAAAAACGGGTTATTGTGCACTTCCTGCCAATCTAACTTACTGGCAGTTACCGCACCCATTTGCGTCATGGCGGCGCGTATCTGAATACCTTGCTGCTCTAAAAACTGCATCGCAATCGCGCCAGCTGCTACTCGCATCGCGGTTTCCCGCGCAGATGAGCGGCCACCACCACGATAATCGCGATGGCCATATTTATGCGCATAGGTGTAATCAGCGTGGCCAGGGCGAAACAAATCTTTGATATCTGAGTAATCACGGCTGCGCTGATCGGTATTCTCAATCACTAAGCCAATCGGCGTGCCCGTGGTTTTACCTGCAAACACACCAGAAAGAATTTTAATTTCATCAGCTTCGCGGCGCGGCGTGGTATAGCGGTTATTCCCTGGCTTACGGCGATCTAACTGCTCTTGAATCTTCGCTTCATCAATTTCAATGCCGGGCGGGCAGCCATCAATAATGGCGCCCAACGCTGGGCCGTGGCTCTCGCCAAAAGTAGTTACTCGAAATAGTTCACCAAAGGTATTTGCGCTCATGCGTGCCTCATTGTTGTTATTCGTTCGCTATTCGTTACGCCACTCGTTACGCTTTCTGCTAAAGAGAGCAGCAAACCAGCTTAATCTGCAAATGCGTTGGCATGTGCCAATAATTGCTGGCGATTAATAGCGAATACGCCATCGCCACCGTGCTCGAAATCTAGCCACACAAAGGGTACATCTGGCCATAGCTCATGCATATGCACCATAGAATTACCCACTTCGCAGATTAAAATGCCCTGCTCGCTTAAATGCGCTGGTGCATCACGTAAAATGCGCCGCACTAAATCAAGGCCATCTTCACCTGCTGCAAGGCCCAATTCTGGCTCATGGTGATATTCATCGGGTAAATCACCCATATCTTCCGCATCTACATACGGTGGATTGGTAACAATAAGATCGTAAACACGCCCTTGCAACGCATTCATACCATCCGATTCAATGGCTTCTACGCGATGGCTAAGGCCGTGTTCTTCAATATTCATACGCGCTACGGTAAGTGCATCAAGGCTAATGTCGGCTGCGTCTACCTGAGCATCTGCAAACGCATAAGCGCACGCAATAGCAATACAACCAGAGCCGGTGCATAAATCAAGAATATGCTCTGGCTCGTTAATTAACCAGGGGGCAAAGCGCTGCTGAATTAGTTCGGCAATCGGTGAGCGTGGCACTAACACCCGCTCATCTACATAAAATGGCAAATCAGCAAACCATGCTTTATGCACCAAATAGGCCGCCGGAATTTTATCGCGAATGCGCCTATTAAGCAGCGCTGCCAACTGCGATTTCTCATCGCTTGTTAACCTACATTCTCTACTTTCGTGCAGTTCAGGAAAACTTAACGCAGTAACCGCAGAAAGTAGTAATAACCCTTCTTCCCATCCATTGGCGGCACCATGGCCAAAATACACATCCGAACCATGTAAGGCCGAAGTGATATAGCGCTGCCAATCAGCAATGGTATGTAATTCATCGGTTAGTTGCGAATATTGGTGGGTCACCGAGTTCTCCTTTAAAATGCTTGCCGCTGGTATTGGCAAAATGCCTTGTGCAAACACTGAATCTTGTATTTTAGGGTAGATGGCGCCTATTATAGCCACGAATCCCCAACAATAGAGTAGTTTCCGTTCATGAAGGCCACAAAAAAGCGAAATAAAGCGTTACTTACCGCACTCACCGATGATGAGCGGGCGTTATTTCGTGATGCTGTTGAGGGTATCACACCTTTAACTCAGGATAGAGCCGAAATTCCGCCAACACCGCCTAGCGCCAACAAAATTTTTGCTAAACGGAAAGCAGCTGAAGTTCAACGCAGCGCAGCTATCGATCCATTTTCTGATATCTACCAGCCACTGCTGCCCGAAGGCACCATGAGTTGGGTGGCCGATGGCGCCGAGCCCTATTTAGCAAAACAGCTGCGCCGAGGCGATTATGCCCCTGAACTCACGCTTGATTTGCACGGCTATACCAAAATTGAAGCAAAACGAGATTTGGCAGCTGCAATTCAATTAGCGCTGCACGATAACCTAACCTGTGTATGTGTAATTCATGGGGTGGGTAATGGCGTTTTGCGCCAACAAGTGCCGATGTGGCTCGCGCAACACCCACGGGTGCGGGCATTTCACCAAGCCCCATTAGAATGGGGCGGGCACGGAGCACTGCTAGTAATCGTTCGTTAGAAGCTTACCTGAATAGGCAAATTATTGCGTTACTGGGGCTTGTACACCTTGTAAACACCCTTCCATCGCTAGCGGTTCTACTTCAATTACAGCAATCCCTGCGGTTGGAAATAACGGCGGTTGCACACGTTGATCTAAGTAGCTCGTGAGATAACAAACGAACGGCATGTGCGAAACCAATAACACGCTCTCGGCCGGTTCAATTTGCAAACGCGCCAGCAGTGCACTCGCAAACAACTCCGGATCACCTTCTGGGGTAATCTCTACAGAAACTTCAACCTCTTGAGCACCCACTAGCTTGGCAACTTCCGCATAGGTTTGCTGCGCCCGCACATAGGGGCTAACAATCACCAAATCAATTTTTGCAGTTTGCTCAGCAAGCCACTTGCCAGCAGCAATCGCCTCTTCGCGGCCACGTTCGGTAAGTTCACGATCGGCATCAGGCTCTACTGAGCCCAAATGCATTTCTGGTGCGCGCGCTTCACCATGGCGCATTACAAATAACTTCATGCATCGCGCTCCGCTTTGTTGGTGTTGTTTGAGTTTGCAGAAATTTGGCTTTCTGTGCTTTGGCTATCGGTACTTTGATTATCGCCGGCCTGCTCAGCGGCTTTAGCCGCTAAGCCTTTACCGCGCTGTTGGTCTGGCCGGCCACCCGTTACTTTATCTGCTCTACCGTCTTCTTTCGCTTGCTCAGCTCGGCGCCTACGAATTTCTTTCGGATCGGCAATCAACGGCCGATAAATTTCTATGCGATCACCTTGGCGGGGTGTATCGGTTGTTTTACAGGTTTTGTTCCAAATACCCACCGCATTTTTGCTCAGGTCGATTTCTGCAAAAAAGCGGGCAATACCCGATTGCTCTATAGCTTCAGCAACCGTGGTGCCTTCTACAACAGAAAGAGACACAATTTTCTGCTTTTCTGGAGTAGCGTAAACTACTTCAATGCTGATTAGCGTTTCAGCCATTGCCATACACCTGCCTAGCGCGCTGGGCGAATGCATCTACCATTCGCGCAGTTACTTCGTTAAACACTTTACCAAATGCGAAATGCAGCAACTTACTAGAGAATTCAAAATCAAGCTTTAGGGATACTTTGCAAGCTTCATTTGAAAGTGGTTTAAATTCCCAACCACCTTGCAGTTCTTTAAAAGGCCCCTGCACTAATTCCATGCGAATAAATTGTTCGCTCACTAAGGTATTACGTGTAGTAAAGGCATGGCGGATGCCTGCTTTACTAATAGAAAGCTCTGCAACCATCGAGTTACCATCATCTTCAATGATGCGCGCAGCCGCACAGCCCGGCACAAACTCCGGATATGCGGCAACATCGTTAACTAAATCATACATTTGACGGCAGCTATACGGCACTAAAGCGCTGCGTTCAATTTGTGGCATTACAAATACCTACTATTCCCACGTGCGGACACATTAAATAAAACGAGCGCATTCTAACCGTTCTGGATTTAATCTGCATCTTTTGTGATTTCCCTTTTCTGAATCTCCATGATGCGTATAATACGCGGCATGAAAAAGAAAAAAGCAGCACCTAATACCATAGCCCTGAACAAGAAGGCTCGCCACGAATATTTTCTTGAAGATAAATTCGAAGCAGGCCTCGAACTCATGGGCTGGGAAGTAAAAAGTATTCGAGCAGGAAAGGTTAACATTTCTGATAGTTACGTAATTATTAAGAATGGCGAAGCCTACTTACTTGGAGCGCAAATTCAGCCACTGCATCAGGCTTCAAGCCATGTGGTGAGCGATCCCGATCGTACCCGTAAGCTACTTATGAAGCGTAAAGAATTAAATACACTGATTGGTAAATCTGAGCGGGAAGGATATTCGATTGTAGCCACGGCAATGTATTGGAAAGCCGCATGGGTAAAATTAGAGATCTATCTTGCGAAAGGTAAGAAATCGCACGATAAGCGCGATGCCGTGCAAGACCGAGATTGGGCCCGCCAGAAAGAACGGATGATGAAACACAGCGTGCGCTAAAAGGTGCGCACGCATGTGCAGCTTGTGTTGATATCCTGCCACTCACCATCGCTTCTGCAGGTTGCACTGCCGTTACACACCAATTCACTTGGATAATTCTGATTGCAATCAGGCCTTTGTACAAACACATGAGCCTTTTCCTGCAGTGGCGTTGATGGGAAAATAAGTAATTCTTCATTTGCCGGCTCAGCACCTGTTATAAACTGGCTAACCGTTAACTCTGGGCAATACGCAGGTTGCCGCTGCCAATTTATAAACACGGTATTCTCGCTATACACATTCGGCGCTTTTTTATTATGCGCGCGAATACGTACCGGCTGTTGCCAAGATTCATTTTCCGCAAGGATACTACTAATCGTACAGCGTGTTGAAAGTGCGCTTAGCCGGTCAATAGCCTTCGGCTCACACGTCCACACTGCTGACGACGTGTTATCTAAATTCAGGTTAATATCACACCCATGCACACACTCATCACCCCGCAGTTCAATATGCGCATTAAACAGCGCATCAGCCTGTTGCTGATTACAACCTATGCAACTATGCAAGCTAAATGCTGTGGCATGTATGGCTTCGCACCAACGCGAGGTGAACATACAGTGTTGTAAGTTCGCAAATAAGAGCTGCAGTTCCTCCTGCAATTGAATGATCGGGGCACCGCTCTGCACTGATAGATGTACCGCTTGATTTACAACAAGGTGATCGGCGAGAGTTTCCTTAACGCTCGCATCTTGCAAATGTGTTTGCTGAACATGCATCCTCTCAACATAAGTTTGTTCATTATAAACAGTATCTGCTTGGATTAAGCCGCTTTGCAACTGCTGCGCTTGTAAATTTTGGCTATAAATTTCATTTGCATGTAGTGTTTGTGCGGTAAGGCTGGCCACCCCCATTTGCTTAGTTTTCAGCACTGAGCTCGCCAACAATTCACTGGTTAATGCATTAGGGTTCAACATTTCTGTTTCTATGCTACCAACTTGCGCATGCTCTAACACAGCAATATGCTTCACCCTGCTCCGCTCGATAATTGCTGATGTTATTTCTAATTGCTCTGCTTGCATTTCATTCAGCTCAGCTGCTGCGCTACTCACTGCGGTAATACTGGCGGTTTCGGTAAACAACTCATGAAAATTACCTTCCTCAATGTTCGCCATTGCCGCTGCAATGTTCTGTGCGCTGAACTCCGCAGCATCATACAATGAATGGCCGCTCATACTCAGGTGAGTATCCATTCCTAACAGAGAGTTTACCCGAGTTAAATAATCAGGATTCACATCAGTTTCCACTTGCCATCCGCCCAAAGGTTCAGTAACCAACGTCAATAGCAACCAATCGCTCTCAACACTGCTACCCGCCAACTTGCCTTCAATACGTTGCAGCATAGCGTTGCTCGCAAGCTGCACGCGAATATGCGGTGCTGGATGCAGGCGGATTTCAAAACCATGAACATACCGATGAATTACTTCAGGTAACACCAATAGCGGCCATGTTTGCTGTTTTTGGTAATGGTTCAGCGCACTCAAGCGTACTTGATGCAATGTTTCTATCATCAACTCATCTTGGTGCTGAAACGATCTCGCCTGTTGGTAGAGAACCATTCCGAGCCAAGCACTGAAGATTGCTACGATTACTAACAACAATGAAAGCAACGCGTAGCCAACTTCGTTACTGAACTTACTGTGATGGTTACAGTGCTGCACGATTCGCGCCCTGTAGTTTCAGCAACTCATGCAATAATGCAGGTTCTTGCTCACGGTATCGTTGCCCTGCAATCAAGGTAGCAGTGGCAAGACGAAGATAGGCTACCGCCAAGTTATTCTGCGCAGGTAGCAAATCAGGTTGATACAATAACGCTTGCGTGTATGCGTAACGCGCCGCTTCAATCCGTTGTTCTCGTAAATGAATATTGCCGAGAAGCAGCCAACTTTGCGCATCCTTACTGTTGGCGTTTAGTAGCTTACGCAGTGCGCTTTCAGCACTGAGCATATCGCCACGTTGATAGCTTGCAATCGCTTCATTTTCCCATTGGTTCTGCTGCTCATAAGGTAGTTGATTTGTGCTTGAACAGGCCGCCAGAAGTATTATTAAACTGGCAAAAATAATAATTTTCATGTAATTGCATCCTTGTAATATTCAGTAAAGCCATGGCCCGCCAATACGCCCACAGGTAACTCAATCACACTGTAAGCATCATGCCGGTACCGACAGCTCGCTGGGCGAACTGCGCTATCAATAGCAATCAGTTGACGATCTCGGTTGAGCCACAAGAGATCGATACTTTCGCGCATACCAAAGGTATGTACACTGTTGCACGGTATAAGCCACACACCTAAACATGGGCCTCGATTACGCCACCCCATCAAACGTTGCCAACCAGTACTAGCTACTTTTACTTGTCCTAAAAACTGATCGCCACACGGGCTTTTTGCTATAAGAACGGCTAAATCACGATATCGATTGAGCCGCACTCCCCAGTGATTCATGTTATTCCTCCTTGAATTGGTTACCTTGCTCCTAAGTCGTTAAACACTGCTATCCGCACGGGAATTGGTTCTTCCTATTGGCTAATCCGTATTCGCGCCCTTAAATTAGTTACCCCACATCACTTTACCGATGATCACGCCTATGAATGGCAACAGCGTGGCTGGAAATATGAATACGATCAACGGCAGAAGCAGCCGCACCGGAGCCTCTTGCGCTTTACTTTCAAATTCCTCAGCAATCTGTAAGCGCCCTAATTCTGCTTGAGAATTCAGTAGTTCCGCTAACCGCCCACCATAACGATTCGATTGCACCAGTAAACTCACGAACATAGCCATCTCTGGACTTGGCAAACGCTTTCGTAATTGCAGCATACTTGCAGCAAAGCTTTCACCGCGACGCGCACGTTGCAGCACCATGCGCATTTCCAAGTGCAGTGCATTAAATGATTTTGTTGGTACTTGTTGAAGTAACTTTTGCAGTGCTGAAGTAAGCGGAAATCCGGCTGTTAGCAGCATCGCCAAAGTGTCCATAAAAGCGGGCAACGCATAACGCGCCTGTTGCGCAGATTTTTTCGTGAGGTGGCGTTGAAATAGAAAGTGATAACTAGCCAGAAAAGGTTTGCGCAAGTAAGGATGAGCAAACAACCTTAGCAAGGCGCGAAATATAAGCATGAAGATCAGAAAACAGCTCACAAATGCTGGCAGAACCCAAATGTAATGGCTGAATGGCACCGGCACGATATTCATTATAGGGGCACCTGAATACGCAACATTCGGTTAATCAACCATTGCCCTATCGTCAGCATAATTACCATGCTAATCGCAATTAGCCATCCCAAAGGATGCTGCATTAACTGCTCCACAGTGCTTGTTTCTATCACCCATAGTACCAATGTTAGGAACACAGGAAGAATAGTCATCACTCGGCCTTGCATTCGGCCTTGAGCACTTAAACTTTGCATTCTCTGCTGTAGATGCTGTTTCTTCCGCATACTCCCTGCTAAACGCTCTAATAAAGGCGCCTGTTGACCGCCTGTACTGTGGCCAAGCGAGATTGCTGCCACCATACGGGTACAATCGATTGAGGGTAATCTGTGCTCTAATTCAGCTAACGCAGCTTCAATCGTGTGGCCTAGTCGAAGTTGGCGCAACAACAAGCTAAATTCTTGACCTATCGGAGCGGGCATCTCTTGGCTAATGAAATGCATTGCCGATTGCAAACTCGCTCCCGATCGCAAGCTATTAGCTACCAGTAACAACGCGTTGGGAATTTGCTGCTGAAAGGAAATATCTCGCTGTTTGCGCAAATACCGATACATCTGCCAAGGGGCAGCACCAAATATCAGCAATCCAACCAAGTAACTTAGCCAACCGCTATTGAATGCAAGCAACACGAGCATAGCCGCCATCATAGTAATGCCCCAAAAGGCGATAAGTTGACGCACAGGAACGAACAAAAATAGTTCCGTTAAACCCTGCTGCATTTTATTTTCGTAAGTTTGCTGATAATTTTTTAATAAGCTAGCAAATACTGATTGGCATGCGTTAACCAACAAGATTACTGACACACCAAACATCACGCCAATAAAGGTCACCATAATTCACACATCCATGTGCTTTCGCGGTTGTTGTTAAATATTCTCGGCGCTTTCCGAGTTGCTATACCACTGAATAAATTCGCTGCGTTGGCTATCGTTCAGCTGTTCACAAAATTTAGGCATATGCTGGGTGCACACATGCCTTTCTGCCAGCTTGTTGTAGAGAAATAAATCCGCTACCTGCAGCACATCACCGTCACTTCCCTGCAACTCGGATATAGCGGTAACAACCCGTTTACCATTTGCTAAGCGAGTAACCTGCACCAACAATTGCACGGCACTACTGATTTGCTGTCGAATCGCATTTAACGGCAGATCAACGCCTGCCATTAACACCATCGTTTCAAGGCGCCGCAAAGCATCACGCGGGGCATTTGCATGTAACGTAGTAAGGGAGCCATCGTGTCCTGTATTCATTGCCTGCAGCATATCTAAACTTTCTCCAGCGCGACACTCGCCTACCACAATACGATCAGGCCGCATCCGTAGTGCATTAATCACTAGTTGCCGAATGCTCACGCACCCTTCTCCCTCCTGATTCGCAGGCCGTGCTTCCAGACGCACCATGTTTTGATGGTGTAACTGCAGCTCAGCAGCGTCTTCAATTGTGATCACTCGCTCATGTTCAGGAATAGAATCCGCCAGTATATTTAGCAAAGTGGTTTTGCCGCTACCCGTGCCGCCGCAGATTACGATGTTCTGCCGCATGATTACCGCAAGTTTAAGTAGCCGCGCTGCTGGCACAGAAACACTATTCGTGGTAATTAAATCCTGCATTGTTAAGGCGTTGCTGGCGAACTTACGAATGGTAATGCACGTGCCCTGAACTGCGAGCGGAGGAATAACGCCATTCACTCGCGCACCGCTCGGCAAACGAGCATCTACCATGGGTGTGCTCGCATCAACCCTGCGCCCTAAAGGCGTAACAATACGTTCCAGAACACGGCGCACCGCCTGCTCATCGTGAAACTGCATCCTACTTAATAGCAGCCGGCCGGCTTTCTCCATATAAATTTGGTTGTGCCTATTCACCATAATTTCAGTAATTTCTTCATCGCGCAGCAATACTTCCAATGGCCCTAGCCCCACTAAATCATCGAGTACCCGCTCAACAATTAATTCCTGCTGCGGCAACAACGCGGTAAATTGCGAGCTAGTTTCGATTTGTTGCCGTACAGCATCACTCAATTGTGCGCGCAATTCGCAATCACTTAGCAGCTCAATATTGCTGTTATGAAGGTTGAGCGTGTTTTGTACTTGCTCCAACAGCTTTTGGTAGCATTCCTCAACAGCAAATTGTGCGCGAGTACTTTTCTCGGTATCAATAGCTAATATCGTGCTCATGCCAGTTTCCTTCTTGCATTCCAACACAGCCTAAAGCATTAAATTGCTGCCATAGAGTTTTCTCAATTTGTGTGCGTTCGGCAGCAGCTTGTTCACTCTCGTACAGATTGCGAGGCGTAATAAATACCACTAATTCTGTTTCCTGCTGCTGTTGCTCACGATAGCCCAACATACGCTCCAAATAACTTGGCGTACCGGGAAGTGTGCTGGCTAATTGGCTAGCTTCTTGGTTCACCAGCCCTGCAATAATTAATGTTTCACCAGCTGTAACGCTTACGATAGTTTCCGCACGCCTAGTTTTTAGACCTGGAACTCCTTGCACGGATACAGCAAAATCTGGTTGACTCAATTCACTGATCACTTTCGTACGAATGCGTCCATCGGCTAGCATTACCGGCTCCACCTGCAAATACACCCCGTAATTCTTGAACTGCACTTCGGTTGCTCCCTGTAAGGTTATTTGCGGGATTGGAATTTCACCTCCAGCCAGAAACTCGGCCACTTCACCACTTTCCACCCGTAATTTTGGTGTGGCCAAAACTCTACCTTCACCTCGCTCCTGAAGCAGCTGCAAAGTGCTAGATAGAGAAGCTGCTATCCCCAAATAGCCATAGTTGCCTGGGTTTAATGTACCTAACAATGCTTCTTGCCCTGGAATGCTAGCAAAACCCTGCTCACCCACAGCTCGAAATAGGCCGCCACCGCGCCAATCTGATATTACTCCTAACGCTGGGCCAGCAGTACTTTGTTGCCAGCGCATGCCAAGTTTTTGCAAACTCCGCCGATTAATTTCATACACTTTCACTTCGAGCTCTAACGTTGCTTTTACTTGTTCCTGTTGCCGTAACTGATGCAGGTGCACAGTGCTATGCTGCTCAGCAAGTATCTGCAGCTGGGTATAGGTATCGGCAGGAACTGAACCGCTCAACCATGCATGCCCGGTTCGCCACTCCACCGTCAACTCATGCGCTTCGCTCTGGTAGGCTTCCAGTTGCTGGCTAAGCACCATATTGACGCGGGGAACAACCATTACTTCAGTACGCAGTTGGCTGCCGTTCTCTAACCACCACACTACTTCCGAGCTACCCTCCGCCAGAGCGATAAGCAAAACCTGTGCATTTTCAATAACCCGTGCTTCCAAAATGCTAGGGTTAGTTACCGCTACGCGTGTTACAGGGTGCTCATGCTTAATCACTTCAGCACTCCCCTCGCTGAGCTCTAATTTAGTTAATTGATAATGTTCTTGTGCTACTGCTAACACTGCAGTACATGCAAGCAGTAAAGGTACACAGGCAAATAACCGTAGTTTAATATTCATGCTTTTCTGTCCCCCAATGCAGTGATTGCTGCTCAACAACCGGCCAAATCGGTGCGGCTAAAGTTGCTAACCCATCCATTCTTGGTTGCTGCCCTGCATTAATAACCTCCACTTTCGATAATCTAGGTAATGTAACAATGCGAACTTGGTCGTTTGCATCTCGGAGCACTGGCAGTAATTGCTGCTGATCTGCTAATTGTTTGAGTAATGCTAAGTTTGCTAATGGCACAGCCAATGTAATTTGTTGATACTGGGGAGCCGAGTACATAGAGCCATGCTGTGAAACTGTATCGACAGCTGGGGCTACGCGCTCTCGTATGCTTCCTGTCGCTAATACCTGTAAACGTTCATTAATCAGCGTAGCTCTTTCTTGCTGATGGTGATAAAGATCTACTACATCGCCTACTTGCAGCAACCCCGCGTGGCTTTGTAAAGAATTCACTGCGAACGAGAATGGCACCATGCCCGCAGCAAGGCGCAAACGATGTTCTGCCGGTGTTGGTTGTAAATGTAACTTTTGGATAGGAACACCAGCAGGTATTGCTGCACCAATATCTGCACGCAATCTAACGCCCAAAAACTGCGCAATATCTGCTGGATGAATACTATCAACGGGCACCATGGTTGCATCAAGTTCGCGCACACGAAGATGTTCTTCGTGCAACACATCCCCAGCGGTAAGCAAAATGCTCGCTACCACAACCGGCGTCTTTGCTACAGATATTGGTTGAGATAATTGCGTTGCCAAATAAGTTTGCTGTTCGATGCTTTGCACATGCCGCACCAACAAATAGATAGCTAAAATCGCACACAACAAACCTAAACACAGTGGTATCAGTAAATTACGTAATCCATCCCGACTAATCATGACTGCCTCGGAACTGCTCCACTTGCGTTAACAACACAGAATCTTCTGCTTCTCGCCAACCAGCCATAGAAATATGCACGTTAGCAGTTTCTGCCTCTATAGCAAATCCGCCTGCATACAGGTCTTGGGTTAGAATGTTTGCGCCGAGAGTATAAATGCGGTTTAGTTCTGTTCGGTACACATCTTCAATGCCGCGAGACACTCTCCACATAGTGCTTCGATTCATGCCATCAAGAGTGGAAAATATAAGTTGATACTCAGCGGGGCGAGGATTGTGCGGTTGCTCAACGGGTGAAGCTTCTGACCAAATAAAGCCATTTTCGTGCTCTAGAAAACTAATCAAGGAAACCTCATTAACACAGGCGTTTTGCTCTACGATTGATATGGGTTCACAGTTCGGTATTGCCGCTAGGTTCTGCTGCAATTGCTGCAAGCTAGCCTGAACAGGCCAGGCTAACATCCGATACCCCACTACCGAGGTTTCAGTTACTGTGCCGCTGATGGCTATCGAATTTGCGAGGTAGGTTGGTTGCGGGTTGCGATAGACGAACTCGCTCCCATCGATCTGCGCCAGTGCTTGTATATGTGCAACTGCAGTAGGAAGTACAATAGCGAGCAACAGATAAAATCGTGGCCGCATAAATCCAGCTTGAAGTCGTTTTGCGAAATAAATCATTCGCAGTTGCTCCCATTGGTAGAGCAAAGCGCACCTTTGGGAACAACATCTACGTTGACAAAACCAAGTTGTAATTGATCGCCACGAAACTCACGCGCAAACGGTAAAATACTTACCAACGCTTGTAAGTTATGAAACCCTAAATTGTGTAAGTGATGTGTGGTGGTAAGCGCTTTAGGACGATTTACTAGTTCATTCAGGCTACGCGGCGCCCAGCCATCCGCTAGGCGTAAATAACTCAACCAAGGCCGCTGTTCATTCTGTTGTGGGAAGCTCTCGTTAACTTCAGCATCATTATCCACCACCGAAAGGCTAACATGTTCAAGCGTACTTAACGGCAAGCTAAACCCATTTTGTGATGAGAGCATACCCCACAATGGCGCAACCGCTTTAGCGAACCGATACTCACTAGTGTGCTTATGGTTCAGCGAATATTCATCACTGAGAACCAAAGCAAACTTATTCTGATAATCGATAAGCTGCAGCGGTTCATGACCACTAAATTCTCGTAATGGCTGCTGCTGTAAATGAATGGCCAAGATTTGTTGAGCGGCATAGCGTTGTTGTAGGCTGCCATATAAGTTTGGCAGCGCCAAAATCATTGCTGTGGCGAACACACTCATCACTAACGTGAGTTCTACCAGAGCTTGTCCGTAAGCTCGTTTCATAATTGTGCTCCAATTAACCTGCGTTCTGCTTCCAATATATTCTTTCTACGCACCTGCCAAAGTGCATTATGTAAATTAGCGATCTCTTGTTTATTATCTTCACGCGCCCACAGTTCCTTCGGGCGATGGAAATACAACTCAACTCTGCCAACACCCCATTGAGGGGTTCTATCCCGTTCTACCTCTTCTAAGCGCTCCCGCACAACTACCGTGATTTGCGGCGCCCTGCGCGTAGATTGATAACGAAAGTAGTGTGGGCTGCGATGTTGGATCTGCAAGTTTTGTTGCTTACGCACGGTATACCGCGACGTAGTCCAATTAATCCGATAGCTATCACCATATCCGTGGCTGTTTCGTGCCGAAGGTAATCGTTGCTGTAGATAACTTGCTCCGCCGCCAATCGGTAAATACTGGTTATGCAGTAAATACCGCAAATGCAGTTGCGATGTATCTAAAGATCGCCATGCGATGCGCCCATCAGCCAGCGTGCTAATTTCCGAGCCTCCTGCTTTATGCGCAGCAACGTTAAACGCACTAAACCACCGATAAGTACGTTTACGGCTAAATGGATCCCGGGAATCAGCCACCATATCTACGTAATCTTCTCGGTTGCTTGGGCTTGTTGTAGCGCTTTGCATGCGCAGCCAAATATTATCTAAATCCAGTAAGGTTTGATGATTCATCAACACCACTTCTAAGCTCTCGTCAGTGCCCTCTACAATATCAATTGCTGTAGCAACACTCGCTAACCAGCTGGCCTGATGAAATACCTGCTGGGCACTCGCAAGCCCATGAATTACCCATTGTTGCAGCACTATAGCTCTTCTCACCCCGGTTCTCATTGGCTCACGCATCTGGTTCATCAGTTGGGATAACTTCGCCGACACGCTGTTTAAGTAGGGAATCCAAACCGTTACCGTGGCAATGTTAGTGCTAGTTTGCCGGCTCATTTCATACCAAGTATGCAAACCAATAATTTGGCCAATCGCCATTTCATTCGCCAACATGGCACGATTCAATATGGCTTTCAGGTTCAAATCTCGCGCCGCAATAACGCCCATGCTTTCAGCAGCATAATGCGCCACCTGCTCTATCTCAGTTTGCCGCTGTACCTTTTGCGATAATGCGATGATCTGCATTAATACAAAAAGGATGCCCACAGCGAGCAGTGCAGTGAGCAATAAATACATGCCGCGCTGCCGTTGTTTACTCGCTGAGTGATTAGCTACAGCATGCTTAGCCACCGGAATTAGTGGCTTCATCGTAGTTGCTCAAGTTGTATTCACGGTTCGCTTGTTGCGCTGCTTCCTGCGCTGCTGCGCCAGCTGCATTTACTTGGCTAGTTGAAGAGCGCCCCGATATTTCCTGAGCAACGCCTGCCATTTGGTTACGCACTGTTTTACCGAACAATGAATATACGCCGATAGCAGCAACTACTACTAAGGCAAGTACCACAATATATTCGGTCATGCCTTGCCCGCGCTTTTTACGAAGAGAACGATCACAATATGGATAACGGGTTGGATACGCTGAACGTGTTTTCATAGCTCCTCCATGAGCCTAATGCATTAATAAATGGTAGCTGCAAACTCGTGCAGTACGCACTAATTTGCAGCAACATTCTTAGCATAGCCTCATGCAGGAAGGAGGGGTAGTTCGTGGGGTGTTTTTACTCTATTGCCAAATATTTATGCAGTTGCACCGATAACCGCCAGTTCCGTTCAATACACACGCGAATGGCTAACTCTGTAGCCCGCGGCTTTTGCGATATCGGCTGCAAACAGATGGTTACGCCCGGGCGCGGTGGCTTTTCAACGAGTAGCGCATCTAATTCATCTACGTGTTTCTGCATGGCCACGGGAAATTTAACTTCATCGGCGCGCTGCATGGCACTAGCTAGCATGGGGTAGCCACCCGGCATATTCAGTTTCGGCGATACGGTTACCCAAGTTTTCGGGCTTGTGCGCACCTCGAAGGTACCACTAGTTTCAATTTGAATCTGATAACCGGCTGCTTCAAACGCTTCTGCCAGAGGGCGCAAATCATACATGCACGGCTCACCACCGGTGATTACCAAGTGTTTGGCGCTGAAGCCAAGTTCGTTCGCCTTGGCAAGAATTTCTGCTGCGGATAACTCGAAGTAACGCGCATCGGGGCCTGTTTTCGCAATTACATCGGCTGCTGCAACTTTGTTTTCCGCATCTTTGCTCCAGGTATGCTGGGTATCACACCACGGGCACCCCACCGGGCAACCTTGCAGCCGCAAAAATACCGCCGGCACCCCGGTGTATACGCCTTCACCCTGAATTGTTTCAAACAGTTCGTTCACCGGATACAGCATTCAATTTTCCTATACATTCAATTTTGCCGTATTATAGCAAACTGGATTGTGAAATAGGCCAAAATAGCACGCAGCTAGCCTATAGAAGTTTACCTGAGCCTCAAGGAGCGCAGTTCCCCCATGAAAGAAGCAGCCTCAACGCACCCGAACAACAGCAAAACCGCGGTAGTTATTTATTCTGGCGGTATGGATTCATTTACGGTTTTAAATCGGGCAATTGCGGATGGCTTTAAGGTATATGCGCTTTCTTTTCATTATGGCCAGCGCCACAGCAAAGAATTAGATTGCGCCGCTAGCGTGTGTGCAAAACTTGGTGTACCCCATAAAGTAGTGGATATTCGCTCCATTAACACCTTGTTAGCCGGCTCTGCACTTACCTCAGATATTGATGTTCCCGATGCGGATTATGCTGAAGGCAATATGCAAGCCACAGTAGTGCCGAACCGCAATATGATTTTACTCTCGTTGGCGATTGGCTACGCGGTTTCTATTGATGCCGATGAGGTGTATTACGGTGCTCACTCTGGCGATCATGATATTTATCCAGATTGTCGGCCAGAGTTTGTAGAGGCCATGAATACCGTGAGCAAATTGGCGAACTACAAAGAAATTCCGGTGCGCTCGCCCTATTTGTACAATAGTAAAGATGAAATTCTCGCCGATGGCCTTGCCATGCAATTAGATTACAGCAATACCTGGACCTGCTATAACGGCCGTGAAAAAGCCTGTGGTAAGTGTAGCGCCTGCCGCGAGAGGCTCGCGGCATTTGCGCAGCATGGCTTAACCGATCCTATTGCGTACGAGTAAAGCGTTGCAGCAACTGCTGGGCATTTTTCCAGCGTTGGCTGCCTTTCAGTTCAGCTAAACTATTAAACGCACTTTGCCCTTTTAATGCCTGCACCGCATCTACTCGTGGTGCAGGAAAAGTAACCTGCGCCAGCACTTCTTTTGCCGCAGCCTGATCATTACATACCAAGAGTAAATCGCAGCCTGCCTGCAGCGCCTGCTCGGCACGTTCACTTACTGTGCCTGCCACTGTGGCACCCGCCATTAATAAATCATCGCTAATCAAGATACCCGAGTAATTGAACTGCTCCCGCAATATGGTTTGCAGCCAATATGGCGAGAACCCTGCAGGCTCTGGCGCTACCTTGGGGTAAATCACGTGCGCTGGCATAATCGCTTGTACATGCCCTGCTAGCTCGGCAAATATTGCCGCATCGCTAGCGAGAATTTCTGCTAAAGAACGTTCATCTACCGGCACTGCAATATGTGAATCCGCAACTACCGTGCCGTGCCCTGGGAAATGCTTGCCGGTGGCGCGCATTCCGGCTTCATGCATACCGCGAATAAACGCCTGCGCTATCCATACAATTTTGCCTTTGTCGGCAGAAAAAGCGCGATCGCCGATTACTTCGCTTGGGCCGTGCAAATCAAGTACTGGGGCAAAGCTGTGATCCACACCACAGGCTAATAATTCACTTGCCATCAGCCAGCCTAACTCGCGCGCTAACGCAGCTTGTTGCGCTTCACTGGTACCTACTTGCTCAATTTCACCCATTGCCGGAATCGCCGAGAAGCCTTCTCGAAAGCGCTGCACTCTGCCGCCCTCATGGTCTACCGTGATCAAAAGATCACGTTTAACCGTATCTTTTATATCTGCGGTTAATTTAACCAATTGTTCAGGATTCTGATAATTGCGAGTGAATAGAATAACCCCGGCTACGGCCGGATTATTCAGCAGATTTCGATCTGAATCGGTGAGCTCCGGGCCCGGAAAATCGATAATAAGTGCGCTCATGTATTTGAGTTACCTTAATTAAAGTGTATGTAAACCATGTGAAGCAGCGTAACTAAGATTTTCCCCGCAGGATACCTCAATCAGATTTTAATCGCCTAGTATTTCTAGTAATCATGGCGTAAATTAATAGGGAGGTTTATTTTTACCACCACGCTATTAGCAAGAGAGAGATTATGCGCGTTAGTAAAGCATGCAATGCTCAACTCAGAAAAAGTTATCGCCTTCTCGCGATTGCAGGCGCAGCCACATTTTTAGCTGCGTGCGGCAGTGACGATGTATTTACTGGCGAGCCCCCCTTACTTACGAATGCTCAGTGTTCTGTTACTGGGCAAAACCAACAACTACTGAATTTTATGAACGATCGCTATTTGTGGAAAGACGACATGAATAGCAACATTAATCCGGCGAGCCAAAGCTCGATTTACGCGATGTTGAATGCGCTTCGCGCGCCGCAAGATAACTTCTCATTTATTATTACCGAGCAGGAATACCAAGACCGTTTCGTTGATGCGGTATTCTTTGGTTTCGGCTTTGGTAGAAATGATCGGCAAGATTTAGGCCTGATTGAAATCCGCTACGTGTACGATGGTTCACCGGCTGCTGAAGCAGGCCTGCGCCGAGGTGATGTGATTACCGAAGTAGATGGTGTGCCAATGTCTACTTGGTTTAGCCGTATTAATGCGGGTACCGCAACATGGGCCACGGTATTCGGGCCCAACGAAGAAGGTGTTGAACGCACGATTACTGCACGTAAACCCGATGGCTTTGTGTTCACCGAAACGATGCGGAAAACGGCGGTAGAAACTAATACAGTAATGGCCACTGAGCGTTTTACTATAAACGACAAAGAAGTAGGTTACTTTGTATTTGATTCCTTTATTAACCGTTCAGAAAGCGATTTAAATACCGCATATGATCAGCTTGAAGGTGTAGATGAACTCATTATTGATTTGCGTTACAACAGTGGTGGCTTAGTACGAGTAGCCAATCAGCTAGCCTCGCAAGCGGCATGGAATAACGTTGAAAACGAAATATTTCTTACCTACCAGTACAACGAAAACTTCCAAGATCAAAACTTCTATTTTGATCTTGGCCCAGGTGTCGCCCAATTAAACTTAGATCGGGTATACGTACTTACCACAAATTCAAGCTGCTCCTCTTCGGAACTGGTGATTAATTCATTAACGCCGTTTGTTGAAGTAGTAACCGTGGGTGACACCACCTGTGGTAAACCAGTTGGCCAACAACCAGGGCAAATTTGCGATAAGATCGTATTCGCAATCACCTTTCAAACTGTTAATGCAGAGGGGTTTGGGGATTACTTTGATGGCCTTCCAGCAACATGCCAAGTGGCCGATGCCATTGTTGGCGATTGGGGCGATATGAACGATCCACTGCTTGCTGAGGCTGCCTATCATCTTAGTAACGGCGCCTGTAGTGCTGAGTTAGCAGCTACGGATGGCGCAATGAGTAGCGCTGCAGAGGTAGAGAAAGCGGTTCGTGCGAAAATAACCGAGCATCCGCAAGTAACAAAATGGCGCACAGAACATTAATTTTGTTCAGTGCGCCATAGATTCTTATAGCAACAGCCCTAGAATAAATACCGCGCGGCTAAAATGGCCGCGCGGTAAATTTCCCTTTCAACATATCATCTGCAGCAAAGCTATCTACCGCAATTGCTCGCATCCGTAATGTTTCGGCTTC
>NZ_JBLRWZ010000018.1:0-55163 GCF_047920995.1 Aliidiomarina sp. | reverse complement strand
CTGGTTCATCCGCTCTGCGGCCAGAGATACCCGGCCTGGGTGAAGGTTTTAATGCCCATTTCCAACAACTGCAACTTAAGTTCTGGCGATGGCAAACTTGCATCGCTAATTTTCCGCTGTGCTGCGAAGCGCGCCGGTAAATGAGCGTAACTGAATAGAGAAATACGATCTGGGTTGAGCGCTACCACTTTATCTAGCGAGCGCTGAAAGCTTTCTGGATGCTGATGCGGCAAACCATAAATAAGATCTAGGTTAATCGATTCGAAGCCATATTCACGCGATTTCTGCACTAAGGTTTCGATCATCGCGTCTTCTTGCACACGGTTGATGGCAATTTGTACTTTGCTATCGAAATCCTGCACACCATAACTTACGCGGTTAAAACCAAGTGCTCGCAAATGCTTAAGTTTGGCCAAAGAACAGCTGCGCGGATCGATTTCGATGCTGATTTCATGCTTCCCGTTGGCTACTAAACCAAGGTGCTCTTCAAGCATCTGCATTAATCGGCTAAGTTGCACTTCAGTAAGAAACGTAGGGGTACCACCACCTAAATGGAGAGGGCCTAATTCACGCTTCGCCAGTAAGGGTTTGTACAAGCGCATTTCCTGCTCTAAGGCATCTAAATACTGATCTGCTTTGTGCTGATGGCGGGTAATTACCTTATTACAACCGCAATAGAAGCAGAGCTTGTGGCAAAATGGTAAGTGAATATACAGGCTTAATGTATCGCCGCTACCCTCTAGTGCGTTGATTACTCGTGATTCCGCAAACGGCGAGGTAAGTGCCAACGCCGTAGGGTAAGATGTATACCGCGGCCCATTAATGTTGTAACGAGCAATAAGTTCTGGATCCCAACGAATATCGGTCATTTCGAAACCTGCCTCTTTCTCTGATGGCACGAAGTATAGTATTGTTCATTCGCGGTAACATTGATCTGCCACAACGTTCTACTACAACAATGTGCTAAAACTTCTGCATTTAAAGTGTAAGTGCACACGCAACTAAAAAGAGACAACACGATGGAAATGTACGTACCGATTAAAATGATCCACATGCTTGCGGCTTATATCACCGGCATCTTGTTGTTGGTGCGCTTAGGATTAGATGCAAGTGGCAGGCCAACTTGGCGAAATACTCCATTACGTTGGATACCGCATGTTAACGATACAATTTTACTGATTATGGCCGTGAGTTTGTTGGGCCTCATGCGGTTTAATATTTTCGAGCATTCGTGGCTAACCTTAAAAATTGTATTTTTATTCGGTTATATTGCAGCCGGTGTTTTTGCTATTAAGCCGAAGTATTCTACCCGAACTCGCATTGTGGCGGCGGTGTTAGCATTTGCGCAGTTGCTGTTTATTTTCCACTTAGCAATTGCGAAACCTTATTTTTGGTAGGATAAACATATTATTGGTGCGCTAAATATTCCCTTCGAGTAGGCTTTGGTGAATGTTTAGGGCACCTAATGTTATTGGGGTTGTGGAAATCCAATAAATCAGAAATTTTCATTTCTTTTCAGTACCTGCAACTACTCTATTGCGGCCGCTATCTTTTGCCTCGTACATGGCTCGATCGGCTCGCTCAATGAGCTCATCCCAACGCTGATCATTGATATACTCTGCCACGCCAACGCTAATGGTAATTTGTGGTAGCCCGGCTTGGTTCAGCTCAGCAACTGCTTTACGCACCCGCTCAGCTACTTGCATCAGCTCTGGCATGCCCGTTGCTGGTGCGATAACTAAAAACTCTTCACCACCCCAGCGGCCGAACATATCTGTGTCGCGCAGCGCTTCTTTTACTACTACACTTAACTGCTGCAGAATTTGATCGCCAACATTATGCCCATGCTCGTCATTAATCCGTTTAAAGTGGTCGATATCAAACAGTAATATGCCGAAGCGTTTTTTATAGCGCTGAGCTTCTTTTAGTTCGCTGTATAACCGTTCTTCCAATCGGCGGCGGTTCCAAATACCGGTAAGATCATCAAAGCTAGCGAGTTTTTCCAGTTGCTGGTTAACTGCTTCGAGCTTGTCATTGAGGATATTCAATTGCATGGTGTCGGCTACAATCAACAGGTCTCGTGCTACATCACGTGCAGCATAAAGCTGAGCGGGTCGCCATGGGCGGCTTTTGCCGCGCACTTCCTCTTGCCATAATGCAAATGATTTACGTGGGCCTAACATCGTGCCTGTTGCTGTTTCTACTTGGAGTTTTTCAGGCACGCCAGCCCAACTTCGCAGCTCGGCTTGTTCCAAGCGAAATAATAAAAAATATGAGAATACATCAGCGTTATTTTTCAGCGGGATGGCCAGTAAACCAGCAAACAGCGAATGCAATGATAGTAAGCCCGGCACTTCATCTTTAAGATTATGGCTATGCCACGCAAATTCATCACGAGCGTGCTCTTCTAGCCACCGCACAATTTTTTGCAATTCTCTGCTACTTGGGTTTTGCCCCATAGTCGTCATTTTGTCACCGCGAACATAACAAATACCATGGCACTGGAAGAGGTCAAGCCAGCGCTCGGCATGCTCTTTTACCAGCTCATGTGGCGTTTCTGCGGTTTTTGCCGAGATAGCCAACTGTTCCCGCGCTTCTTGCATACGAATTACATAGCGCTCGATATTGCGAGCATGAATTAGCCACAAACGCTCGGCCGCGAACTCAACGATTCTTACTAATAAGCGCCTGCGCCTGCGATCTAATACCTGCGGTTCGGAATGGTGGCATGCTACCAACCCCCATAGCGCCTCCTCCTTAAAAATTGCAATCGAGGTAGACGCGCCAACACCTAAGTTCAGCAAATATTGCGAATGCAGTGGTGATACTGCGCGCAGTAAGCCGGTACTCAAATCGATAGGATTTGTTTCTGCTTCAGCGGCGGACCCATGGATTGCTGTAAGTGGAATGGGCGGTTGCTCGCAATCAGGAATTAGACGAATGGGATTCTTACTATACATGGCACGAGCTTGAGGCGGAATATCACTCGCTGGGAAATGATGGTGTAATAAGCTATTAAAGGGCTTGCGTACCGCTTCGGTAATTACTTTACCATGCCAATCATCATCAAATTGGAAAATCATAACTCGATTATAATCTGCGATGCCTTGCACTAAATCACACAGGTTTTGTAACAACTGCTGTTGGGTTGAGCTACTGCGTAGCAGCTGAAATGCCCTTTGAAATTGCACTTCAAACCAATTGCTTACGTGCGGGTAATTGGGCTCAGCTTCAATAATCCAATAGCTGTTGGTACGCCAAGCTAAATAACTGAGCGTGTTTGTTTCTACCCAAATCGCTTCATTGCGATCCGCATCACTGAGTTCTGCAAATAGAGATTCTGGGAAAAACTCTTGGGGGTTAATCTCCAGCCAATCGCTTTGTTGCATGATTTTTGCAGTTGCAGGGGCTTTCGAATCTTTATGTTGCGCATAAAATGCTGCAGCATTCGCGCTTGCGTAAAGCACCTGGGTCATATTGGGATTGGTAACAATTGTGGCACCAAAGCCCTGAATAGCATGCGGTATATGAATTGGCTCTTGTTCACAAGCGGCAATTAGTGGCTCGATCTGAGTATCACTGTCTGTGTTGTTTGTTTGCGGATATTCATGGTGCGACATTAATTATGTCTCCGTTGTGCTAAGGCGCATTCAATAGCAAAAAATGTACTGCGCGCCGCTTGTACGGCCTCGGCCTGCTGGCTGTGGCTTAGTGGAATCGCTGCAGCACAGCGTTGCCAATTACACCAAGAATCGGGGTTTGTTTGCCAGTAATTAAAATAGGTGGCTATCTTATCAGTATTGATAAATTGATGCGCTAATCGCTTAGTTATTATTCTGCCGCCTTGGCTTGCTCCTTCTATTACATAAAAGGCGCCAAGCTGTTGCGGCACAGTTGTTAACTTAGGAAGTGCGTGGGTAATCGCCAACGCATCTTCCGGGCTGTAACAGGGCTCTAACCAATGCGGTAGTGTGCTGGTGAGCTGCCGTAGATCATAATCCAGAAGTGGGATCCTGCTGCGATACTGATACTCGCTTAATTCTTGATGCACCCCGTACTCAGTAGCTAAGCGGGCTTCAAAATGCTGAAAAAAGCAACGAAAACCAAACAAAATATCCGCATACTCTGTTAACTCTAAATCAGCCGCAAGCAACCTTGCCAGCAAGGTATGTGCTTCAATCTGAGCATGAGCGCTTTGAGTGGCGCTACGCAGCAGTTGATGCGTTGATGTGCTAAACAGTGCTGGCGCTTTTATCTGCTGCATCGGCTCTCGATTTAATGGTTGGTTTAGTGTCCGTTTAAGAATTAACGAACTGTTCTGCTAGTTTAGCTGTGAATGCGTAAATTGATAGCTGAGGATTGGCACCAACACTGGTAGGAAAGATTGAACCATCAAGTACATACAGATTTTCTAGTTGATGATGTTTACCACTCAAATCAACCACACTTTGTTTAGCATCTGGCCCCATTGGGCAGCCACCCATAACATGTGCACTGGCAATTCGTAAATTGTGCGCTTGCCACACCAACCCGCGAGCTTGCGTGCGATAGGTAAGCATGTTGCCTACCTCAAGTGCATTGGTGTGGAGTGGCACAACCAGCTGCGCACCGGCGGCAAACTGAATTTCAGCCATATGTTCAAGCGCCATGGTAGCGGTGTTTAATAGGCGATTATTGATAGGGTAATCGAGTACTGCATCACCATTCTTACGAAGCTTTACAGAGCCTCCCGGGTCGTCGGCAAAAAAACCATCGCGCATTAAAGCGAGGAGTAGATTGCTATTGGCCAAATTGGCTACTCTGCGCCAATTATCCGCGCCAAAGCCACCCATAAGTGCCGAGGTAATACTCGGTTGCATTGGCGGTACTTCTAGTTTGAAACCCATACGTTCGGAATCGGCGCGCACTTCATTAAACTGATCGGAATATACCGATTGTGGGGCGCCATAAAAACCATTAATCGGTTGCTTAAAAGTAGCCAAACTCATAACTACCGGGTGCAAAAATGTGCGTTTACCAAGGTTTTTATGCGGATCCGGCGCGTGCGAGCGTAGTAGCAGCGCGGGGCTATTAATGGCACCACCGGCCACAATTACGCGCGGTGCGGATACGCTAAATTGCCTACCGCTGGCTTGGCTAAGTTGGGCGTCCATAGCGCGGCAATGCACTTTACTTACCCGTTCATCATTATGGGCAAGCCGTTGCACTCTTACGCTGTGAATCAACACAGCACCTTTTTCTAATGCCGCGGGAAGGCTGGTTACCAACATGGATTGTTTGGCATTGATAGGGCAACCGGTGCCACAATAACCTAAGTTCCAACATCCTTTTACATTGCGGGGAATGATATCCCAGCTATAACCGAGCGCTTCGCAACCTTTACGGATAACATCGTTATTAGCGTTTGGAGCCATTGCCCAGCGGCTTACATTTAAGCGCTGCTCTAAGCGTTGAAACCAAGGCGCCATCGTTGTAGAGTTCGCCCAATCGATACCATAGGCACTTTGCCAATGCTGCAATGTTGAATCGGGTGTGCGAAAACTGCTGGTCCAATTTACCGTGGTAGTGCCGCCCACGGTACGCCCTTGCAGAATACCAATGCCGCCGTCTGCACTGGCACGTAGCGCGCCCTCTTGATAGAGCTCGGCGTAGGCTTGTAATTCATCATTGTGAAAATCGCTGGATGTTTTTAGTGAACCTTCTTCTAAGATATACACCTGTAACCCAGCATTGGTGAGTATTTCAGCTGCCGTGGCTCCGCCAGCGCCTGAACCAATAATAATCACATCCGCCTGCGGCAGTGGGGGCAGGGGTTCGGCGCCGTTGAATACTCGCCAGCCTCGCTGCATACCTTCACGGAATAAATCAGGAACGGGCATCAAGAGGTCCTCTTAAAAATGGTGGAGGCCCCAGGTAACCAATCGCCAGCCACGTATCAGGCAAACCGTACCAAGCCATTTGTAGTAGCTGGCATAACCCAGCATATCCGAAGCGAAATAAACTTACTCGGCTATCCCGCCAGCGCGTTAGGAAGGCGCTAATTTGCGCTTCGCTGGCATTTTCCCAGCTTCCCCAGTAGCCAGTGACAGGCCCTTGAGTTGCGCGAATGGTGAGTAAATCAGCGAGATCGAAAATTTGTTTTTGCATGGCGGGGCTACTGGCTGCCAGCATTTTATCTAAGGCGTGCAACGCTTGTTGCAGCAACGCTTTGCGATTGGGTGCATGCGCAAGAGTGCCGGGGTGTGCGCCAACAATTACTGGCAATAGCGCAGAAAATAACAGTATGTCTTGTGCGCGCAAAACAAGCATGCCTTGAAAGCCAGGTTCACGTCGTTTCTGCCACCAGCGGTAACCACTTGCGCCACCCAGTGCCGCAACGGTACCCGCAACGGCAAGGCCAATAGCTGCGCCACGCGTAAGCTTTAAAAAGCCTCGGCGGCTCTGATCAATAGGCTCTGCTGGATCGTTACCCGAGTTGGCCATAGCACCTCAGCGAATAAAAAGTTTATAAATGGTATTCAATAACTTACCACCATATGGAGGATACACAAAGCGAGCGCTATTTAATTTGCCTTTGCGCAGTACTGCCCTTGCTTTGCTAAAGGTTAAAAAGCCCTCATGGCCATGATAGTGCCCCATTCCTGAAGCGCCTACGCCACCAAATGGTAAATCATCTTGCGCTACATGAAACACGGTATCATTAATGCAAACACCGCCAGAGTGCGTTGTTTTCAATACCGCATTCTGCTCAGTTTTGTTCGCGCCAAAGTAATACAGCGCCAGCGGCCTATCGCCGCTGCGCACGTAGGTAAGGGCCTCGCTAAACTCTCGATAGGTAACAATGGGTAAAATGGGCCCAAAAATCTCACTTTGTAGCACGTCCATATCTTCGGTGGCATCGGTGATCAGGGTAGGGGGAATGATACGTGTTCCGGTGAATGATTCATTCGCTGGGTTCACCGATATCACGTTTGCACCTTGGCTAATTGCGTTTTGTAGTACACCGTGTAAGCGATCAAACTGTTTGTTATTGATAATCCAGGTGTAATCTGGATTATTCAGCAACGTTGGATACATGCGGGTAAGGTGCACCTTTAGCTCGGCTACTAAGGCATCTTTTGCATGCTCCGGGCAAAGCACATAATCGGGGGCAACGCAGGTTTGCCCGGCGTTCAAGGCCTTACCAAAAGCAATTCGCTCTGCTGCCGTAGCAATATCAATGCTATTGCCATCAGTGCCATGGCCAATAATAGCGGGTGATTTGCCACCGAGTTCTAGTGTTACCGGGGTTAAGTTCTCTGCCGCGGCTCGCATTACGTGCCGGCCAATGCTAGTTCCGCCAGTGAATAATAAATGATCGAATGGAAGTTTGGAAAACTCGGCGGCTACCTCAGCCTCACCAGTAATAATAGCTACTTCACTCGCTGGAAATAGGTTACCAATAAGTTTCGCCAATGCCGCTGCAGTATTCGGGGTAAATTCGCTCATTTTAATCAGCGCGCGATTTCCGGCAGCAAGGGCTGCCACTAAAGGGCCGATGGCTAAATAGAGAGGATAATTCCAGGGTACAATGATACCCACAACACCAAGCGGTTGGTATTCAACCCTTGCTTTGGCAGGTTGAAAGGCTAAACCTACTTTACGCCGGGAAGGCCGCATCCATTTGCGGATACGTTTTTTTGCATACTTGATACCTTCTATCGAGGGTAATAATTCTGCTAACCGTGTTTCATCGGCAGAGCGGCGGCCAAAATCATCATTAATTGCCTGAATCAGCATTTCTTGCTCGGCTAATAATGCGGCCTGCAAGTGCTCTAACCGCTCAATTCGTTGATGTGCCTGCCAAAAAGGAGCGTTCGCAAAATCGTTTTGTTGATCAGAAAACAGCTGCTGCATGGCGGCGATAGTGGCGGTTTCCTGTGCTGATGTAAGCGTTGCTGTGGATACTGGGCTCATTTACGGCCTCCTGCTTTGGCGAATTGCTTTTGCATAAGCTTGGCGTATATTCCGCGCGGCAGCCAGCGTTTCAAACGCCACATGCGGCGTGCTTGGGCATGCGGCAGCACATAAAACCGCCGCTGTGATACCGCAGCTGCTACCTGAGCGGCAATATCATCGGCGTTCAAATCGCTCTTGCTCATTAGCTTATCGAGGGTTTTGTCCATATTGGGTACCGTACTACGCATGCTAGAACCCAAGTTAGTGCGGAAAAACGAAGGGCAAACTACGCTAACGCCAATATTGAATGGCGCAAGTTCATTCTCTAGAGTTTCCGAAAGCGCAACAACAGCGGCCTTGGTGGTGTTGTAGGCCGCCATATTCGGCAAATCGAGTAATCCAGCCATCGATGCTACGTTCACGATATGCCCAGATTTCTGCTGTTTGAGCAGAGGTGTAAATACACGGCAGCCGCGCACAACGCCGAGCAAGTTGATTTGGGTAATCCACTGCCAGTCTTGCATGCTTACATCCTCGATAGCACCAACTTGGGCCACACCCGCGTTATTCACTACTACATCTATGCCATGCCATTCTGTTGCCAGGGTATCAGCCACCTTTTGTAAATCGTTATCTTGGGTAACATCACAATGAAAATAACGAATTTCGCTAGTAAGTGTTTGTAGCTCGGTTATTGCCGCATTGGCCTGCTCTTCTTGCACGATATCGCCAATTGCTACACGCCAGCCTTGTTGCGCATAACAGCGCGCAATAGCCAAACCAAAGCCATTGGCGCCACCGGTAATAAAAATACGTTTCTGTTCGTTATTATTCATAAAGTACCCAATTAGAGTTATACCCCTGCCTCTTATACACCTCTGAGTTAACCCGAAATCCCCGTGTACAAATTGATTCTATTGGCCACATTAACAATAGGCTAATGCGAAGCCAAAGTTTTATTTGCTGAACTTCTTGGTGGTTTCGCTCCAGCCATTGTTTGCAATCACGATATCGCGGTTGATTTGCGCAATGGTAGTGCAGCCAGTAAGTGCTTGGGCAACATCAATTTCGGCTTTAAAAGTGGCCATAAGATTCGTTACACCTTGCTCACCTTGTGCAGCTAGGGCGTAGGCCCAAGCCCGGCCTAACAAGCAGCCATTAGCACCAAGAGCTAACGCTTTTACCACATCTAAACCACTGCGAATACCTCCATCAACTAACACTTCGCAGCGCCCAGCAACAGCATCTACAATAGCTGGCAGCGCATGAATTGTGGCGGGCACTGAATCTAGCTGGCGGCCACCATGATTGGATACCGCGATAGCCGAAAAGCCCATATCTGCGGCAATGCTCGCATCACTCGCGTCGAGAATGCCTTTTAGCATGATTTTTCCTGGCCAATGTTGGCGCACCCACTCTAAATCTTGCCAAGTAACAGAATCATCGAATTGCTGATCTACCCAATGCTTAAATGCGGGTAAGCTTTTTGCGTTCGGAACGGCGGCTTGTAAATTGCCAAATACGAGCGGTTTTCCCTTGATAGCAACGTTTACAAGCCAACGTGGATGGCTAAGTAGATCTCTGGCTCTTGCTAGCCCTGCACGAAAGCCTTGTGCGCCAGCAATGCCGTTGCGTGTATCGCGATAGCGCGCGCCTAAAACTGCAAGATCTACGGTGAACACTAATACTTCGATACCGCAAGTATGCGCCCGCTCCAGAAGCTCTTTCGCGTAGCCTCGATCTTTTAGCATATACAGTTGAAACCACAGTTCGCCTTTACTCGCTGCCGCTACTTCTTCAATACTACATAACGATACGGTAGATTCACAAAATGGAATGCCCGCAGCACTCGCAGCGCGGGCTGCTTGCACTTCCCCACGCCGAGCAAATAACCCGGCTAAACCAACCGGGCCCAACGCAATGGGCATTGCTACCGGTTTACCCAGTAACTGGTGAGCACTGGAACGCTTTGATACATCTTGCAGTACCCGCTGGCGCAACTGCACATTGTTAAACGCGGTGATATTCGCCTGTGCAGTGTGTTCATTGTAAGAACCACCCTCCAGGTAATCGAAGAACTGCTTCGGCAGGCGCTTCTTTGCGAGCTGCCGATAATCATCTGCGTTTGCAGGCACTAGCACGCTATTCTCCTAGCTGAGCGGTGATAGCCTCTCGGAAACTGCGAATACGAGCCGCATTTGCCCCCACATCACTTAGACCAATTCGTGATTTACTGCGTATATCAAGTAGCGTTTCGCTACCTTCGCTGTGAATACGAATTACCACATCGTCTTTAAAGCCAAACCAAGTGGTGGTTGCCGTGGCTTCGATGCGGCCTTCGTTTGCTGCAGCGGCAACAAGCTCCCAGCCAGAGCGATTTACCACAGTTAAAGCGGCTTCGAAAACGGTTTGCGGAGGGTGTGAAAACCGCAAAGTTTGAATATCAGGGTAGGCAGCCAATTGTTGCGCCGCAGTTTCAGGGCCAGCGTACTCTACCGGATTGCGGGCATCTGCGCGCAAAGGCGCTACTGCTACGAACTCTGGTGGATTTGTAGTATCGGTAGAAATATCATGGATACGCGGTACGCTTTGCGCGGTTTGCATTTGCTCATAAGGTAAGTAGAAGGCTACAAAACCAAAAATAAGCGATACCGCTAGCACGATACGGTGTTTATTCGCGGAGGGCCGCAGTACGATGAGCGCAATGATTACCAATACGATTGCTGCGATACCAATGTATGCTGCCCAACGCATGAATAAAAATGCCGTACTGAGTTCAAGAATTTCCACACGATACAGCGGCCCAGCAATAAATAATGTAAATAGCGCAGCAAAACCGCTTACACTGGCTATCCAACAAAGTAACTTTTTCATGGTGCTGTCCTTTTATCCGGTATGTTGTGATGTGGTATATGATGATAGTTAATGGTTTAGGGAAAGATTTCAATGGAAATTCTATTTACGTATGAAATTTGGTTAAGGCTCAGCGCGTTTTTGGGTTTATTGGCGATCTTTCTATCGTGGGAAGGTTTAGCTCCGAAACGCTCACGAGAGCGTTCGCGGGGAAGCCGCTGGCTGAGTAATAGCGGTATTATTATTATCGATTCCATTGCCTTGCGATTAGTATTTCCTACCGCAGCTATAGGCGCAGCGTTATGGGCGAGTGAAACACAATTCGGCGTGCTGCATTACCTTGGCGCAGCCTTCGGCATGCCACTTTGGTTGCAAATAGTTGTTGCTGTTTTGATTCTCGATTTCGCTATTTGGTTACAGCACCTTATCTTTCACCATGTGCCCATTTTATGGCGTTTACATCGTATGCACCACACCGATGTGGATGTAGATGTAACTACCGCAGTGCGCTTCCACCCGATTGAGATGCTTCTTTCCATGGCCATAAAAATCGGCGTGGTACTCTTGATTGGAGCCCCGGCTGCAGCGGTTCTGATATTTGAAGTGCTGCTAAATGGTACCGCAATGTTTAATCACAGCAACATTCGCATATCGAGAAAAGCCGATCAGATTCTGCGTTTGTTCGTGGTTACACCGGATATGCATCGGGTACACCACTCTTGGCACAAACACGAAACCAATAGTAACTTTGGCTTTAACCTACCTTGGTGGGATCGCCTCTTTGGCACCTACCGCCATCAACCTCAAGAAGGCCATCAGAACATGGTTACGGGCTTACATGAGTTTCGTGAAGCAGCAACGAATCGATTAACATCTTTACTGATACAACCCTTTATTAATGCCAACACGAGTAATCCAAAGCAGGATAAGCAGGCGAATTTACCTAGAGAGCAAGATTCTGCGAGCGAAGAGTAAGGTAAAAATAGCGGAAAGCCGCTCGTCGTGATTCCGTGATTCGTTAATATTAGCCGCGAAGAATTTACTGCAGTGTAGGGATAGGTTTAATAATGAAGGCATTCACATCTGTTATTGTGTTAACTGTCAGCATGATTTTAATTGGCTGTACAACAGCTCCTAGTAGTTCACCATCTGAATTAGTTGGCTATAAAGAACGTGGGCAGGCATCGTTCTACGCGATGAAGTATCAGTTTCGCCAAACAGCAAATGGTGAACGTTTTAATCAATACGCAAAAACGGCAGCTCACAAAACGCTTCCCTTTAATACTCGAGTGAGGGTAACGAATCTAAGTAATGGTAAAAGCGTTGTTGTTAGAATTAACGATCGCGGTCCGTTTATTGAAGGGCGCATTATTGATCTATCCCGATCTGCATTCAGCGCTATTGGCGATATAGATTCGGGCCTTGTAAATGTTGAAATAGAAGTAATTTAATTATCCCGCATTACGAGTTCACTGTTTTGTTTATTTAAAATAGGATAATGTTATACAACTACCATTAGTTTGCTAAAACAAGGCGAGTTTAATCACTCGATGAGCCAGCTTTTCGCTTTACTAAATGCGTTATCGCGGCTAAGCAATAGCGTTCATTCCTACCTATATAAAGCAGCTTTTAAAAGCCTAGAACATCTTCAATTTGATCACGTGTAAGCACATGGTAACTCGGTTTAGCTCGGGCATAGATTTCACGCGCTGTTGCTAAGCCCTCAGGTGTAGCGGCTAGCGCGGCATACACAGAGCGAATGTAAGCTAATCTGCCCATGCTCATCAGCATTTGCTCAACACGCGGCATAGCGGGTTCATATTGATGCTGTATAGCGATTACCAACCATGTTGAAAGCACCGAATTATTACCCGTGCTGGTTAAGTTAAACTCCTCATCTAAGCGCGCGAGCTGAGCTTGGCTTACATCACTAGGTAAGTTGGTTAAGAAATATAAGCGCTCATGGATGCTCCAACCGCTCATATCAATTGCTTCACCAGCAAACCAACGCTGCTGGTCTGCAAGTACTTGCTCAAATACATCTACTTGCGGCCGTGGTGCGGTATCAGGAAGCCCTGGAGCATATAACCATTGCATTATTTCTTCACGAGAAACGAGCCCAGGATTCGGTTGAATGAGTTGGCGCTCAAGGTACTCTTGGAATTGTTCAGTGGTAATACTTCGGAAGGCAAAATCAGCAAAGTATTGGCGCACAAATGCATCGAATGTTTCCCGGCCAAAGCGATCTTCCAAGAAGAATAAGAATTGCTGTGCTTTGGTGTAGGGAATAGCCGTAAAGCTGGTATCGGGATCGCGTTGCGCGAGCTCGATATGCAATACTTGCTGACGCTCACTTAACTGGGGGATTGCCGCATCAAGGGATTGTGCATCTAGCATCCGCTCCATTAACGCGCGCTCTTCACCAAATACCGCTTCCATAATGCGATTCTCAACGTACGAGGTAAACCCCTCGTTCAACCACAAATCTCGCCAAGTAGCATTAGTAACTAAGTTACCAGACCAAGAGTGGGCTAGTTCATGAGCAATTAAACTCACTAAGCTTTGATCACCTGCAATTACGGTTGGGGTTAAAAATGCCAGCTGTGGGTTTTCCATGCCACCAAATGGAAAGCTTGGCGGCAACACGAGCTGATCGTAGCGATCCCATGCGAAAGGACCAAATAATTCCTCGGTAACTGCCATCATATCTGTGGTGTAAGCGAATTCATTTACCGCAGACGCCAAAACTGACGGCTCAGCATAGATCGCCATGCGCTCATTCAGCGCATGAAAATCAAGGTCACCCACGGCAATGGCCATGAGGTAAGATGGTATTTTTTGTCGGCTCTCGAACCGATACACCCCAGTTCGCTCGGGGTTAGGTGGGTTGTTCGCGCCCATTAAGCCGAGTAATTCAGGTGGTGTGGTGAGCTCGCCAGTAAAGGTAAAACGTTGTAGCGGAGTATCTTGTATGGGAATCCACGTACGGGCGTAATGGGGTTGTGATTGGCTATATAAAAACGGATAAACACCACCTGCAGTTCCCTGCGGGGCAACCCAATCAAGCCCGGTAGCCTCGGGAGATGAGGCGTAATGAACGCGCACTTTTTCGGCACCATCGGGTAAGCGGATAACGAGCGGGGTTCCTAAAATAGGATCGCGATTACCGAGCTCATACTCAGTATTACTCCATTCACCACTGGTATAGGCTTCCGCCCGTGCGATGCTGAGCATTTCGGTATCTAATACAAGCGTATCCGCGTTTTCATCATGATACTCAAGATCGAACTCTACATAGCCAGAAAGCACATTGGCATCGAAATCCACGCGCAAATTTAAATGTAAGTTTGGCGTGCTTACTTGATTACTATTGGCGAAGCTATGTGCATCAATGGTAGGTGTTTCAACCCGCCAATGGTTATTTTCGCGGGCTCCTGAGCGGGCTATATCTTCACTAGCTGCCTCTAAGCTATCAGTAGGGCTTGAATCGCTTGCAGGCGAGCAAGCTGCTAGAGCAACCATGAAGGTTGCCGCAACAATTAGGTTCATCCAGCGGTTACGAGTAAGCACGGCCGCGTTAAAGCTTAATAATGCGCCAACACTTAGCGTTAGAGCTGTGGCTTTTTTCATAATGAATTCCTTGGTGCAAAGGCTCGGAGCGGCGTGATTAGGCTGCAGTATACAGCGCTTAACCCCAACGTTACATGTATCTATCATAATGCTTTTTTTGCACAATATCACAGCGATTCACCCGGGAATTGCTGGAAACAAGACGCATTAAGGTGAAATGGTTGATTAACTCGGTGTTTTGATACACGCATTGAAGTTACAGTGTGCGTACACTGGAGCCGTTCAATTAATCCTTAAGGAGTACGCAATGAAATTACTATCTTCTATCGCCATTGTATTGGCGTCATTTCTTTTACTTGCAACTGGTAACGCTAGCGAAAATACTGAGCTTGCGGAACGTAAGCAAGAGTTCACCGAAGCTGCTTTTAAGCAAGCACAAGCTGAAAATAAAGCAATTCTTATTGATGTATGGGCTGAGTGGTGCCCCACTTGTCGTCGCCAACAAGATCGCTTAAATGATTACTTTGTGGAAAATCCTGACAGTGAAATCGTAGTGTTTGTGGTGGATTATGATAGCCAAAAAGAGTGGGTAAGCTATTTTAAAGCCCCTCGCCAATCCACGTTAATTCTCTATCATGGTGAAGAGCAAATTTGGTTTAGTGTTGCTCAAACCAATAAAACCCCTATTTTTGCCGCTCTTGAGCTTGGTGATAGTAAAGTGAGTGGTGAGTAATTTATGGAGTTTTCAGCACTACCCTTAGCGTTCGCTGCGGGTATTCTGAGTTTGCTTTCGCCTTGTGTATTGCCCATGGTGCCAGCGGTAACCGCATCTGCTATGCGAGCATCGAAAGCCGGCTTATGGTTTCTGGCCGGTGGTATCGCCTTTACATTTGCACTCGGTGGCACAGTTCTTACTTATTTATTTATGAGTATGGGCTTACAACCCGATGTAATGCGTTCATTTGCCGCGGTTCTGATGTTAATCATCGGTATTGTGTTGGTGGTGCCATGGTTAAGTGATCAATTCAGCAATAAGCTTTCCGCGCTAGTAAGCCGATTACCAGGAACCAATGTACAAAGCGATGGTGTGGCCATGCAGTTTTTGGTGGGCGGATCTTTAGGCTTAGTGTGGCTACCATGCGTGGGGCCAACACTCGGTGCTGCAATTGCGCTGGCGTCTACTGGCCAAGATATGGGTATGTCATTCTTAGTTATGGTGATGTTTGGCTTAGGCACTGCACTGCCTTTAATTGGTATTGGCTATGCAGCAGGTTTGCAGCTCAACAAACTAAAAGCATCAGGCAAGATCGGTAAACTTATTCTTGGTTACTCCTTACTTGTGATCGCTTTAATGATTTTTACCGGTATTGATAAAGTATTAGAAATCTGGGCAATTGAGTTTTTGCCTGATTGGGTAACCCGCATATAGATAAGGATTAGATAATGAGTGAATATAAAATACACAGCATTGATTCAGCACCAGATGGCAGCAAACCTTTATTAGAAGGCTCGCAAAAGGCGTTCGGCATGATTCCGAACTTACATGGTGTAATGGCAGAGGCGCCCACCGTGTTGGAGGCTTACCAAAAGTTACATCAGCTCTTTACTGAAACCAGTTTAAGTAGCGATGAGCAAAATGTGGTGTGGCTCACGATTAATGTTGAGCACGAATGCCATTATTGTGTGCCAGCTCACACTGGAATTGCGAAAAGCATGCAGGTAAGTGAGCAAGTGATTACGGCTTTACGTGATCAAACACCACTAGAAGATAAAAAGCTAGAAGCTTTACGCACCTTCACATTGGCCGCTGTTCGTAAACGTGGGGCAGTAAACGAAAGCGATTTAGAAGCGTTTTATGATGCCGGATTTACTCAGCAGCAGGTTCTTGAGGTGCTACTCGGCGTTTCGCAAAAAGTGCTTAGCAATTATGTTAACCACATTGCAAAAACGCCGGTAGACGAAGCATTCAAGCAGTTTATCTAAATCGGCGAACCCGGCGGCATTGCAACTGGCTGGAATTGCTCTGGCCACTCGCCCTGTTCTAATGCTTGTGCAATCATACGCGCGAGATGGTTACGAAAATGCGCTGAGCGTTGCAGCTCTGCTTGTCGCCCCCGGCGATTTGAGCTTTGCTGCAAATCACTGCGTAATTCTAGTAATGCAGCGGCAAGTTGGCTGCGCACTTCCGGTGCGGTGCGGCTATCGAACATGGTATTCACTAACTGGTAAGTGGCCACGTACAGCACCCGCTGGCTGATGGGGTGATGCAGGGCATTGGTAACACTGGTTTGTTGCAGCAGCGCTTTACTTAACTGGTAAGGTGTTGGATGCTCGCCGCCATGGCGCTGCGCTTGCCAGTTTAGGCGATTCAACCGCACAGGGTTCAGCAGCATGGTTAAGGTACTGTTGGCACTGGCTTCGGCCATCGTTACTGGGTCTGCAAAGAAACCGTTGCGCGAGGTAAAATCTTCACGGCTAGCTTGCGAACCATAGGCTTTCGGCACTAATAGCGGTTCGATATGTTCCGGTAGTGCTAGAAAATCAGTATCAAGGGTGGCCAGTAACGCATTCAAAGCTCGCTTTTGCTCGGCGGCAGCGAGCGGTTGCTGCTCTACATTATCTTCCCCGTTTAAGGCATAGCGATAATGAACACCGGCAATGCTTTTTACCGCTGCTTCGGTTTGATAGCGGTGGAGCAGATACATTGGCACTAACACTTGCTCGAGTTCATCGAGTGGCCGGCCTTCGGCAAGATTCCCTAAACCAAAGTTCGCTAATACGGCGGCGCGTACATCAATTAAACGAAGTAACTCATCGGTGGCGTTCTCGCCGTTATTCCATAAATGGGCAGTAGGGTGGCCACCATGAATGGCACGCGCATCATTATCAGAAATAAAATGCATATCCTGCGCGTAGCTTTGGGCAATAAGCTGTTGTAACCCAGCTTGTTCCTCTTCGCGAGAGTTAAATTCTGCATAGCCGTAGGCCACTGTGAACATATCCCATGGGCCTAAACCAATACTGTAAGCATCATTCAAGCTAATTTCGCCATCTTCCGTAACTTTTATGAGCGGGTGGGGATAATCCATTACTGAAGCCCGATTCTGTGAATTTGCGGCGAAGTTGTGGGCAATACCAATCGTATGGCCAATTTCATGTGCGGAAAGCTGGCGGATACGGTTGAGAGCCATGGTTTCAATTTCATCCATGAGGTGCTCGCTATCTTTATCGGCAGCGAATGGCGCAAGTAAGCCTTGCGCGATCAACATATCTTGGCGTACGCGCAAAGAACCTAAACTCACATGGCCTTTTAATATTTCACCGGTGCGCGGATCCGCTACTGAGTAGCCATAAGACCAGCCTCGGGTTGCTCGATGCACCCACTGAATGATGTTGTAACGCACATCCATTGGATCTGCATTAGCGGGTAGTTCTTTTACGATGAACGCATCTTTAAAGCCAATCGCTTCAAAGCCTTCATTCCACCACCGGGCGCCATCAAGTAACGCTGTGCGAACCGGCTCTGGTGCGCCAGGATCTAGGTAATACACGATAGGTTCTACCGGTTCACTTACAGCTGCAGTTGGGTTTTTTTTCTCGAGCCGATGGCGACTAATAAAGCGGTGATCCATACTTTCTCGAAGTGGCGCTGCGTAATCTTGGAAACCACGCGCGTAATAGCCGCTGTTTGGGTGGAATGCGCGGGTTTGATAGCCATCATCAGGTAACTGAATAAAGGAATGATGCAAGTGCACCGTAATCGCTGTGGGCTCTGGAGTAACTGAACGCACATAACGGCCCGCGCCAGTGCCGGTAAAGGTAACTTTGGCTTCTAATTCGGTATTTTTGGGGAATGCTCGCATCCGATCGGGCCACAAAACTGAGCGGCTAGCATTTACCGAGAAGTTTCCTTCATTGATACGTTGCAACCGATCTTGGATACCATGAATATCGGTGTATAAAAAAGGTGTGTAATCAATAAGCACATGATTGTTGTTCGCTGCTACTATATCGAACCCCCACAAAACTGATTCTGCAAAGGCTTCCTGCACACTATCGCGCTCAGCGGTATTATCGGTAATCGCCCGATACATAGTGTTCTTTTCGGTGAGTAACACACGCTTTCCGTGCACAGAAAACTGCGCTAAGCGGGTGTTGCCAAGTTGGCCACGATCGAGGCCAATATCATTTGAGCCAATACCGCGAGGTAAGCTACTCTGGAAAATAAACTCTGGGCTTTGGCGAGGCACTTGCAGGTACACTTTGTCGGCTGTGGCATCATAGTAGAAACTAAAAAAGCCATCGTGGCGTTGCATCTCTTGGGTAAACTCAGGAATATCTTTTGCAGTAGCATTACCGGCTGTAAAAAAAAGAGCGATACAGGCTAGGAGAGCAAGATAAAAATGTTTAAACATGATGTGCATCCGATTTTGTTTTGAATTTGTTATTTACAGTGTAGATTTTGTATCACTTCCGGCGTTGGAAAGCGAGAATGTAGATAAAGAGTGTGGCAAAATGAATACCTGCCTCAATGCTATAACTCGTGCATTGTTGCCGATTTCAGTTTGCAAGCCGAAAGGACCATCATGCAAGTTATCGCCCTTAAGCACATCATCTTTATCTTCGTTGGCTTACTGTGCTTAACGCCATTGATTTCATCATCGTTGGCGTTGGTACTTGGATTAGCAATGGCATTGTTAAAGTGGGTGCCGCCCCAAATAAACCCAAGTAAATGGGTGAAAAAGCTACTTGCCATTTCGATTGTTGGTTTAGGCTTTGGTGTGAGCTTCGCGGCTGCAAAATCTGCAGCGCTCACAAGCCTGCCAATGATAGTGGTGTTTATTGTTCTCACTCTGCTACTCGCGATAGGCTTTGCTCGGGTGCTGCAAATGAACCAAAAAACCGCGGCGCTCATCGGTTCGGGTACGGCAATATGCGGTGGCAGTGCCATTGCGGCCGTAGCGCCGGCGATTCAAGCTAGGCCAGATCAAATAGCGGTGGCTTTGGGCTGTGTATTTGTATTGAATGCGGCCGCATTGTTAGTTTTCCCTTGGATCGGCCATTACTTGCAGTTAACTCCAGAGCAGTTTGGTATTTGGGCGGCAATAGCGATTCACGATACATCGTCGGTGGTAGGTGCGGCCGAGGTATTTAACGAAGCCTCGCTAGAAACGGCTACCTCAGTAAAATTACTGCGGGCACTAGCGATTGCTCCTGTAGCAGTGCTAGCCGCATATATATACCAGCGCTCAAGCACTCGAGCACTAATGCAAGCGCAAGCGATAAAGAGTAGTGAAACTTCAACTAATGCAGCAAAAGGCGCTGTGGCCAGCAGTACTGAATTGCCAGCAATTGTAACCGCACAGAAACCGCCGCTGATGCCTGCATTTATCATCCTCTACCTTCTGGCGATAGTGATTGCTAACTTACTTCCGCAGGGTGAGGCTATCTACAGTGAGATATTTGTTTGGGCGAAGCGGTTGCTGGTGGTGTGTTTGTATTTGGTAGGCGCATCGCTTTCACTAAGCACTATTCGGCAAGCGGGCTTTAAACCCATGCTGCTCGCAACCTTGCTGTGGGTGATTGTTTCGGTGGCTTCGTTAGGGTGGATCTTGGCCTAGGCTATGTAACAAGATGGTTAGGTTTATGAGGCAGAGCAAAAGCGCGCAACAGGCGATTTTTAATACAAGGTAAGCCATCATTCACGCTATTTATGCGTTTGCGGTATCTCGCCCGTGAATACTATCATGCCATGCCTGCAGATTTTTTTGCTCCGAGCTGATCCGCACCCCAATCACTTTGGCAAACTGTACGGTAGTATAGGCGTTGATATCAGCGGCGGTGAATCGTTGGCAACAGATGTAATCATTTTCCGCCAGATGCTTATCAAGGAAATCGAAAAAATCGATTACTTTTACATGGCAATCTTGCGCCCATTCCTTAATGCAATTCATGCGGTCGTTAAAGTAGCCACTGCCATGTTGGAAGCTCATGCCGGTGGGCAAGAACAGATAAAAATCAATCCAACGCAGCCATTGTTCAATCTGTGCTTTTTCAACCGCAGTGTCGCCTAATAACGATTGCGTTTCTGGGTGTGCCTCTTCGAAATAGCGGCAAATAGCCATGGTTTCGCTAATGCAGGTTCCATCATCAAGCTCTAGCATGGGTACCTTTTTCATTGGGTTTTTGGCAACAAAATCTGGCTTTAAGTTATCCCCTTTTTGCAGATCGAGTTCCACCCGCTGCACTTTATTGAGTAACCCTTTTTCTGCGAGAAACATCCGCACGCGCCGAGGGTTGGGTGCAATCGCCATTTCGTATAATTTCATTGCCGTTTTCCTTGTTGTTTAGTAGTGCAAATCACCTTAACGAAAACATACTCGCGTTGGCAACATGCGTGTGCTTTTTAAAGTATCACTTAACGCAGCACAAAAGCCCTAAAGCTGCGGCCTTTCAATTTGCTGTTATTAAAGATATGCAATGCCACGCGTTGCTTATCGTTGGCAACGGCCACATAACTCCAGCCAGCCAATACTTTAATTTTGCCGATACTGGTAAATGGCACTTGGTTATCTTTAGTAAGCGCACCCACGATGTCGCCTGGGCGCAGTTTATGTTTTTTCCCGCCCATAATTTGCACGGTAACCATACTGGCGGTAAGGGGTGGTTGGGTAAGTAGCTGCACCGGGGGAAGCGGTTGTAACTTTTCTGGTGCTTTTTCACCATTGCCCACAATTGTTACCGCTAGGCCCTCTGCACCCGCCCGGCCAGTGCGGCCAATTCGGTGGGTGTGAGTATCACTATCATGTGCTACTTCAGCATTGATTACTAAATCGAGTTCGGCAATATCAAGGCCGCGGGCGGCCACATCGGTAGCTACTAAAATACGGGCACTGCCATTATTGAACTGCACCAGCGCTTGATCGCGATCTTTTTGTTCTAAATCACCATGCAAAGCTAAGGCACTGTAGCCTTGCGCAATTAAGCTATCCGCTAATGCTTGGGTAACTCGTTTGGTGTTACAAAACACCACGCAGCGCTCGCTTTGATGATGTTGCACGATACGCTTAACGGCTTCATCTCGTTGTGCGGCACCCAGCTCATAATATACCTGAGTAATTTGTGGCTTTTGCACCTCTGCTTCATCACGCTGCTCTTGCACTTTAATGTGCTGCACATCATGCAATAACTTTGCGGCAAGTTGCTCAATTTGTTCAGGGTAGGTGGCACTTAGTAATAAGGTTTGCCGTTGCGCCGGCAACACCTTAGTAATGCTTTGTAGCTCGGTTTGGAAGCCCATTTCCAGCATGCGATCGGCTTCATCAAGCACAAGAGTGGTTAACTCAGAAAAATCGATACGCTGGTTTTGCAGGTGATCGAGTACCCGGCCTGGGGTGCCTACTAAAATATGGGCGCCATGCTCAAGGGAAATTATTTGTGCTCGTTGCGGCACACCACCACACAAGGTAAGCACTTTGATGTTATGAATGCCGCGGGCAAGTGTACGAATTTCCTCTGCAACTTGATCGGCTAGCTCACGAGTGGGGCATAGCACTAAGCTTTGCACACGGAAACGCTCCACCACCAGTTTTTGCAGTAAACCAAGCGCGAACGCTGCGGTTTTTCCAGAGCCTGTGCGAGCTTGAATAATGCAATCTTGGCCCGCCAAAATAGCTGGCAAAGATTGCTTTTGCACTGGAGTCATTTGCTGAAAATTACGTTCCGATAGGGTTTCTAATAACGCTGGATGCAACGTTAATGATGAGAAATTCGATTCACTAGACATACAAGTTCCTTGGCCGTGGTGCAAACGCCGAGATTAAAGAAAAATGGCCTTTGGACGATAATAATATTAAGCACATTATACGCACATCTCAGCGTTACTGCTTGCATTATCAATATAGGGAATATCATGAATTTATCTACCTTAATCGGTATGCTTGCCGGCATGGCAATCGTATTTTCGGCAATTTTCTTTACCTCCGAAGATGCTTGGAGCTTTGTTAACTTGCCAGGCTTAGCCGTAGTACTCGGCGGTACTTTTGCGGCAACGCTATTGGCGTATCCATTACGTGAAGTAGTGAATGTTTTTAAAGTGCTTTGGATAGTGCTAAAAAACGAAAAGCTATATGCGCAAGATGATCAGCAGGAGCTGGTGAATGTAGCGCGGCAGTTAGTGCAGGGTAACTTAATTAAGGTAGAAGACCAGCTAGAGCAAGTTAAAAACCCGTTTTTGCGCACCGGTTTAGAACTCTTAATTAATAATACGCCGCACCAAGATATGTCGGAATTGCTGGAATGGCGCATTATAAAAATGAAGATTCGAGAAAAGGCTGAAGCGCAAATTTATCGCACTATGGCCATGTTTGCACCGGCATTCGGGATGCTGGGAACTTTGGTAGGCCTCGTGAATATGTTGCAGGGTATGGGGGAAAGCAATATGGCTCAAATTGGCAGTGATATGGCTTTTGCTCTGCTTACAACATTATATGGAGTAGCGCTGGCGAATTTATTCTTCAAGCCCATCGCCATTAAGTTTGAGCGCAGAACGGAACGCCGAGTACAGCTTATGAATATGATTCGCGAAGGAGTGATGCTAATCGCAAAAGGGCGCAACCCGAGTTATATCCGTGAGTATTTATCCACATTCTTTGCCCATGTTGAAGATGAACTCAATATTGGTGGCAAAGGCCCGGGTAACGGCAACGGTAAGAAGAAATTTAAAGAGCAATTGGATACACCCAAAAAGAGCCCATTCGCATGAGATTTGGTAAACCTAGTTCATTAGCGGCGCAAAGCGAAGCGCTGCGGCAAGATCGCGAAGCTGCTGCGGAAACAATCCATAGGCAGAACTTTGCTGGTATTGACGATATACCTTCTCAGGAGGATGAAGAGTGGGTAACAACGTATATGGATATTATTACCTTGTTGCTGATTCTTTTTGTGGTTTTGCTCGCTAATGCTGATTTCAGTGGTTCACCAGCCGAGCGTGAGCAAGTGAACCGCGCCAATGCGCTAATGCGAGTACTAGGTATCGACCCGAATTCGGCAACGGAGCAAGAGCTAACATCGGTGGGTACATCGTTAACCAGTGAATTTTCAGAAGCAGGCTTGAGTGATATGGTTGCCATATCATCAAGCCCGGGTAGCTTGAATATTCGCTTAAATGATCAGATTCTATTTCGTAGGGGTGAGGCAGAGTTTATTGGCGAGAGTGCCGATAAAGTAATGCAGCCTATTATCGAGTTGCTAAATCGTAGCGCTTATAATATTAGTGTTGAAGGGCATACAGATAACGTACCCATTAGCACGGTTCGCTTCCCCAGTAATTGGGAACTATCAGCAGCAAGGGCAACTTATGTAGTGCGCTATTTAATTGCGCAAAACATTGCCGCAAATCGATTGCGCGCCATTGGTTATGCCGATAGTCTGCCAATTGCAGACAACGATAGCGCCGCCGGGCGCGGTGAAAACAGGCGCGTAACTCTAGTGCTAACTGTTCCAGATAAACCGTAAGTGTAAACACCGGTTTTGGAAAACAGTGACCCCGCGAAGCGGCGCCTTATCCGCAGTGCGGTTTGTGATTTACCTGATGATTATTTCAGCGATGCCAAGTAATCATCATAGCTACCGGCGAAATCACGTAAGCCATTCTCTGTGATTTCAATGATACGTGTAGCCAATGATGATACAAACTCTCTATCATGGCTTACAAAAATCAAGGTGCCCACGTACTTTTCCAAAGCCAAGTTCAACGATTCAATCGATTCCATATCAAGGTGGTTGGTAGGCTCATCCATCACCAAAATGTTTGGCCGCTGCAGAATCAGCTTGCCGAACACCATGCGGCCTTTTTCACCACCAGAAAGAATGCTTACCGGCTTGGCGATATCATCTTGTGAGAACAACATACGGCCAAGTACGCCGCGCACAGCTTGCTCATCATCGCTTGGCTTTTTCCATTGCATCATCCAATCGAGCACGGTTATCTTTTGCTTAAATAGATGCGCATGGTCTTGGGCGCAGTAGCCGATATTCGCATTTTCCGACCATTTCACCTTGCCCGATTCAGGTGTGTACTCACCCATAAGGCACTTCAGCAGGGTTGTTTTACCAATACCGTTAGCGCCAAGAATGGCTACTTTTTCGCCCACTTCAATGGTGCTGCTTAAGCCTTTTAATACGTGATTATCCGCAAAGCTTTTATGTACGTCGGTAATTTCTAGCGCTAATCGATATAGCTGCTTTTCTTGTTCGAAGCGAATATACGGGTTCACTCGGCTCGAGGCCTTTACTTCCGAAAGCTGAATTTTTTCAATTTGTTTTGCTCGCGAAGTTGCTTGCTTTGCTTTTGAAGCATTCGCCGAAAAGCGGCTTACAAAGCTTTGAAGCTCAGCAATTTTATCTTTTTTCTTGGCGTTGTCGGAAAGTAATTGTTCGCGCGCTTGGGTAGCGGCAAACATATATTGATCGTAGTTACCCGGGTAAACGCGTAGCTCGCAGTAATCAATATCAGCCATGTGCGAACACACACTATTTAAGAAGTGACGATCATGGGAAATAATAATCATAGTGCTGTTGCGCTGATTCAGTACATCTTCTAACCAACGAATCGTGTTGATATCGAGGTTGTTGGTAGGCTCATCGAGCAACATGATATCTGGATCAGAGAAGAGCACTTGCGTAAGCAATACCCGTAGCTTCAGGCCAGGCGCTATTTCTGCCATTTTGCCCCAATGGGCCTCTTCTGGAATTCCTACTCCTAGCAGCAGTTCACCTGCTCGAGATTCTGCAGTGTAGCCATCGAGTTCGGCGAAGCGAACTTCCAAATCGGCTACGCGCATACCATCTTCATCGCTCATTTCCGGATTGCTATAGATGCGATCGCGTTCTTCTTTTACCTGCCATAATTCTTCATGGCCCATGAGTACAGTATCGATTACCGAGTACTCCTCATAGGCAAACTGATCTTGGCGCAGTTTACCAACGCGCATATTTGGTTCAACCGAAATATTGCCGGCAGATGGCTCTTGCTCGCCACTTAAAATGCGCATAAAGGTTGATTTTCCGCAGCCATTGGCGCCGATTAAACCATAACGGTTACCTTGGCCAAACTTTACAGAAATGTTTTCGAATAGGGGTTTTGCACCAAATTGCATGGTGATATTTGCAGCAGAAATCACGTAACGGGTATCCAAACTAACAAGTGAAGCGAAATGCGGTGCCTTTGTACGCTCTTTAGCCGCTTTTTGCAAGGGGTTTACCCCAACGTGGCTAGTTAAGTAATTGAATTGCAGTGAATACTAATAGATTGTCGACAATATATCTTAATAGCGCCTTGATAGTGTCATAATTAAGCTTTAAAATGCTCTCATCATATAAGGGTGTCGACAATTATGGCCATTCAAAGCCCCATTTGGCGTTCCCCGGTTACTTCTTCAGATCGTGTGTTATTGGAAATTCAACGTGCGATTGTAGAAGGCGATATTCCGGCGGGCAGCAAAATTAGTGAACCAGAGCTGGCGCGCCGATTTAGTGTGAGCCGGGCACCATTACGTGAAGCGCTTGCGCGTTTAGAACGCTGCCATTTGATCGAACGCACACCGAACGCTGGTGCTCGCGTGGTAACCTTATCGCTAGCAGGATTACTTTCATTATATCAGTTGCGCGAAGAGTTAGAAGGCTTAGCCTGCCGTTTAGCTGCTGAGAATATGGATGATGCAGAAGTTGCCAAATTAAGTGCCTTATTAGAGGCGCACCTAGCAAGCCAACGCGTACGTGAAGGCGAAAGTTATTATCAGGAAGAGGGTGATTTGGATTTTCATTACCGCATTATTTTAGGTAGTAAAAACTCATATCTCATCAACATTCTCTGTGACGAGCTATACTTCTTGGTTCGAATGTACCGAGTGCAGCTTGGCATGAACGGCCCGCGGGTTTCGCGGGCATTTGATGAGCACAAAGCGATTATTAACGCGATTGCGAATCGCGATGGCGAACTCGCCGATTTATTGATGCGCCGCCATATTGGCGCTTCACGCAAGAACATCGAACTTAAACTGTTAAATGCTGGGAGTTAACATGACCTCTATTCAAAGTGCTGGCGGCAAGCTTCGCCAAGCAATTGCCAATGAAGCACCACTACAAATCGTAGGTACTATTAATGCCTACACTGCCATGATGGCGGAACGAGCCGGCCACAAGGCGTTATATCTTTCTGGTGCAGGTGTTGCTAACGCTTCGTTTGGCTTACCAGATTTAGGCATGACCTCTTTAAATGATGTGTGTGAAGATATACGCCGTATTACCGCTGCCACTGATCTACCATTATTGGTAGATGCTGATACGGGTTGGGGTGGTGCATTTAATATTGCACGTACCGTGAAAGAAATGACCCGCGCTGGCGCTGCCGGCTTCCATATTGAAGACCAAGTAGCACAAAAACGCTGTGGCCATCGCCCCAATAAAGAAATTGTTTCTCAGGGCGAGATGGTTGATCGCGTAAAAGCGGCGGTTGATGCACGTACCGATGAACAGTTTTTAATTATGGCGCGCACCGATGCATTGCAGCAAGAAGGTGTAGATGCCGCAATTGAGCGTGCACAAGCTTGTGTAGAAGCAGGCGCGGATGCAATTTTCGCAGAAGCAGTGCATACCCTAGAGCAATATCAAGCATTCACCAATGCGTTGAATGTTCCTGTGCTAGCAAATATCACAGAGTTTGGTGCTACACCACTATTTAATAAAGCTGAGCTAGCCCAAGTAGGCGTAGAAATGGTGCTGTACCCGTTAAGCGCATTCCGCGCGATGAACAAAGCAGCATTAACGGTTTATGAAAGTATTCTTGCCAATGGCGACCAGAAAGAAGTGGTAGATATCATGCAAACACGTGCTGAGCTCTATGATTTCTTGAACTACCACTCATTTGAAGAAAAGCTCGATCAGTTATTTAAAAAGTAATGATTTGAGTAGTGCTGCCAAGCAACAGAAATTCAATACAAGTTAAGAGGGAATAATAATGTCTGATAAAAAACTAACCGGTGCTGGTTTACGCGGCCAAGTAGCGGGCGAAACCGCACTATGTACTGTGGGCCAAAGTGGCTCTGGATTAACCTACTATGGTTATGATATTAAAGAATTAGCCGATAACGTAAGCTTTGAAGAAGTAGCTTATTTACTTGCCAATGGCGAACTGCCGAAGCAAGCGCAACTTGATGAATACAAAGCGCGCTTGAAAAAACAACGTGGCCTACCGCAAGCACTGAAAGATGTGCTTGAGCGCATTCCTGCTGATGCTCATCCAATGGATGTAATGCGCACGGGAGCTTCGTTTTTAGGCAATCTTGAGCCAGAAGAAGATTTTAGCCAAGCCGATGCCAAAATTGAACGTTTGCTTGCGGCATTCCCAAGCATTTTGTTGTACTGGTACCGATTCACTCACGATAACGTGCGTATTGAAACACAAACCGATGATGATTCAATTGGTGCCCATTTCTTGCACCTGTTGCATGATAAAGCACCAAATGAACTGCATGCTGCAGTAATGAATACCTCATTAATTCTATATGCAGAGCATGAGTTCAATGCATCTACCTTCACCGCTCGGGTGTGTGCTTCTACACTTTCAGATATCTTCTCTTGTGTTACTGGCGCAATCGGTTCACTGCGCGGCCCATTGCATGGCGGTGCTAATGAAGCGGCCATGGAATTGATTGAGAACATGGCAGATGTTGATGCAGCGGAAGAAACCTTGATGGGTATGCTCGCGCGCAAAGACAAGATTATGGGCTTCGGCCACGCGATATATCGCGAATGTGATCCGCGTAACGATATTATTAAAGCTTGGTCGAAGAAGTTGGCAGACGAGTACGGCGATACCCGTTTGTATGATGTATCCGTGCGTTGTGAAGAAGTGATGTGGCGCGAGAAGAAGTTATTCCCGAATGCGGATTTCTTCCATGCCTCGGCTTACCACTTCATGGGCATTCCAACGAAGTTGTTCACACCAATTTTTGTGATGTCACGAGTTACCGGTTGGACAGCGCATGTGAAAGAGCAGCGCGCAAATAACCGTATTATTCGCCCAAGCGCCGATTACACCGGCCCAGGCCCGCGCCCTGTGCCAGCAATCAGCGAGCGCTAAAACGTGATAACAGGGAGAAACACATGTTTCTCCCTGTTTGTTGTTAGCCCTTCATTCCTTTGCTAATTGTGATGGTTCGTTATGAATACTAAATTCCGGAAAATGTTACCTGGTACCAATCTAGAGTATTTCGATACTCGTGCTGCAGTAGAGGCGATTAAATCAGGTGCTTATGCAAAACTGCCTTATACCTCGCGTATTTTGGCTGAAAACTTAGTGCGCCGTTGCGAGCCTTCGCAATTAAACGCCGCCCTTGAGCAAATTATTGAACGTAAACGTGATCTCGATTTCCCATGGTTTCCAGCGCGCGTGGTGTGCCACGATATTCTTGGCCAAACCGCCTTGGTAGATTTGGCTGGTTTGCGTGATGCGATTGCCGAAAAAGGTGGCGATCCGGCCCAAGTAAACCCAGTGGTGCCTACCCAGCTTATCGTTGACCACTCGCTTGCAGTAGAGCATGCGGGCTTTGATAAAGATGCGTTTGCAAAGAATCGCGAAATTGAAGATCGCCGCAATGATGATCGTTTCCACTTTATTAATTGGACCAAAACCGCGTTTAAAAACGTGGATGTAATCCCGCCTGGCAACGGCATCATGCACCAAATTAACCTTGAGAAAATGTCGCCGGTTGTGCAAGTGCAGAACGGCGTAGCGTTCGCAGACACCTGTGTTGGCACCGATAGCCATACGCCAATGGTAGATGCGTTGGGCGTTATTTCCGTAGGTGTAGGTGGTTTAGAAGCTGAGAGTGTAATGCTTGGCCGTGCCTCGTACATGCGTTTGCCCGATATTATTGGTGTTGAGCTTACCGGTAAATTACAGCCGGGTATTACCAGCACCGATTTGGTTTTGGAAATCACCGAGTTCTTGCGCCGTGAGCGTGTAGTAGGCGCTTACTTAGAGTTTTTTGGTGAAGGCGCTGATAGGCTCACCGTTGGCGATCGCGCAACGATTTCGAACATGACCCCAGAGTATGGTGCAACTGCGGCAATGTTTTACATAGATGGCCAAACCATTGATTACTTAAAACTTACCGGCCGTGAAGATAAACAAATTGCATTGGTAGAAACCTTCGCTAAAGAAACTGGCCTGTGGGCTGATAGTCTGAAAACTGCCGAATATGAGAGGGTGCTTACTTTTGATCTAAGCAAAGTAGCGCGCAATTTAGCGGGCCCTTCTAACCCGCATGCGTTGTTGCCATCATCTGAGTTGGCCAAGCGCGGTATTTCTGGCGTAGTGGAAAACGAAGAAGGCAAAATGCCAGATGGCGCCTGTATTATTGCCGCCATTACTAGCTGTACCAATACCTCGAATCCACGCAATATGATTGCTGCTGGCTTAATTGCGCGAAATGCCAATAAGCTCGGGTTATTGCGCAAGCCATGGGTAAAAACATCATTAGCCCCGGGCTCGAAAACAGTGAAAATGTACCTTGAAGAAGCGAACCTATTACCAGAGTTAGAGCAACTTGGTTTCGGTGTAGTGGGCTTTGCCTGTACTACCTGTAACGGTATGAGTGGTGCGCTTGATCCGGTAATTGAAAAAGAAGTAATTGAACGCGATTTATATGCTACCGCAGTACTTTCGGGTAACCGTAACTTTGATGGCCGTATTCATCCGTATGCGAAACAAGCCTTTTTGGCTTCTCCGCCATTGGTTGTAGCTTACGCGATTGCCGGTACGATACGTTTCGACATCGAAAAAGATACTTTAGGCTACGATGCCGATGGCAATCCAGTAACCTTGAAAGATATTTGGCCAAGCGATGAAGAAATTGACACCATCGTGAAAGCAAGCGTGAAGCCGGAGCAATTCCGCGAAGTTTACGACCCAATGTTCAATATTTCCGTGGATATGGGTGAAACAACGCCGCCATTATACGATTGGCGCCCGCAAAGCACGTACATTCGCCGCCCACCATACTGGGAAGGTGGCCTTGCTAGCATGCCTACGATGAAAGGGATGCGCCCACTAGCCGTGTTAGGCGATAACATTACCACCGATCACCTTTCACCCTCGAACGCCATTATGGCGGATAGTGCAGCGGGTGAATACTTGGCGAAAATGGGCGTGCCCGAGGAAGATTTCAACTCCTACGCAACCCATCGTGGTGATCACTTAACGGCGCAACGCGCCACGTTTGCGAACCCGAAGCTAATTAACGAAATGGCCGTGGTAGATGGCCAAGTTAAGCAAGGCTCGTTGGCGCGAGTTGAGCCGGAAGGCAACGTAGTGCGCATGTGGGAAGCGATTGAAACCTACATGGATCGTAAGCAGCCATTAATCATCGTTGCTGGCGCCGATTATGGCCAGGGCTCTTCACGAGATTGGGCTGCGAAAGGCGTGCGTTTGGCTGGGGTAGAAGTAATTGTAGCTGAAGGTTTTGAACGCATTCATCGCACTAACTTGATTGGTATGGGTGTGTTACCGGTAGAGTTCGAGCCGGGTACCACGCGTAAAACACTGCATATTGATGGCAGCGAGCTATTTGATATTGAAGGTGAGTTAGCGCCAGGTGCGAAACTAACCTTAGTGTTCGAGCGCCCCAGTGGCGAGCGTGTGGAAGTGCCGGTGAAATGCCGCATTGATACCATGGAAGAGCTCACCATTTACCAGGCTGGTGGCGTGTTACAGCGGTTTGCTCAAGATTTCTTAGCAAACGCTTAACGTAACAAGGTGTGCACCCTATGAGCGGTTGGGCTGCTAATGCCCAGCCGCTTATCGCTTTTGCAAGCACATGCGTAGAGGATAGCTAGATGCATAAACCGCAAATTAAGATTCCCGCCACTTATATGCGTGGCGGTACCAGTAAAGGTGTGTTTTTCCGCCTTGCTGATTTACCAACGGCTGCACAGCAACCGGGGCCGGAGCGTGATGCAATGTTACTAAGGGTAATTGGCTCGCCGGATCCATATGGTAAGCATACCGATGGTATGGGTGGTGCTACGTCTAGTACTAGTAAAACTGTGATCTTGTCACCGAGCAGCCAAGCCAATCACGATGTGGATTATTTATTTGGCCAAGTAGCTATTGATAAAGCATTTATCGATTGGAGCGGTAACTGCGGCAACCTAACCTCTGCGGTAGGCTCGTTCGCCGTAAGCAGTGGTTTAGTAGATCGCAACCGGGTGCCTGAAAATGGCACTGCCGTGGTACGGATTTGGCAGGCAAATATCAAGAAAACCATTATTGCCCATGTGCCCATTAGTAATGGTGAAGTGCAAGAAACTGGTGATTTTGAGCTGGATGGGGTTACTTTTCCAGCTGCAGAAGTGCCGATTGAGTTTCTTGATCCTGCCGATGGCGAAGGAGCGATGTTCCCTACCGGTAACTTAATCGATGATTTGCATGTGCCGAACATGGGCACTTTTAAAGCAACCATGATTAACGCCGGCATTCCCACTATTTTTGTGAATGCCGCTGATATCGGGTATCTGGGTACTGAATTGCAAGGTGCCATTAACGAAAACCCAGAAGCATTGGCGTTTTTCGAAAAGTTACGGGCCTATGGCGCATTACAAATGGGCTTAATTAGTGATGTGAGTGAAGCCGAGGCTCGCCAGCATACACCGAAGATCGCGTTTGTAGCTCCGCCGGCAAGTTATGTTTCTTCGAGTGGCAAAAATATTAATGCTGCGGATATCGATCTGAATGTGCGTGCACTTTCTATGGGTAAACTGCACCATGCCATGATGGGCACTGCGGCAGTGGCAATTGGCACTGCTGCGGCGGTACCGGGCACTTTAGTTAACTTAGCCGCTGGTGGCGGTGATCGTACTGCCGTTACCTTTGGCCATCCTTCTGGTACGTTACGGGTAGGCGCAGAAGCAAAGCAAGTAGCAGGCAATTGGCAGGTTACTAAAGCAATCATGAGCCGCAGCGCGCGGGTGTTGATGGAAGGTTGGGTACGAATTCCGCCTATTAATATCTAGGGTATAGAACGCTTTAGTGATGCAGTAAGAAAAGCAAAAAGGAGGTTGCCATATAGCGCCTCCTTTTTTCGTGGCTGTTGCTAACAATGAGTGGCCGATGCTAACAAAAAGAAGCACCGAAGCGCTCCTTTACTTGAACTAGGTTGATATACAGGGCTGCTGTATCCACGCTAGTGGTTAATCATCACCATCGGTGCGCACTGCTTTTAAACGGCGGCCTGCAGCCGATTCATTCACGTTAAGAATGTGATCACCAATACGCTCTAAACGGTTGAGCATATCAATGAAAATAACCCCGGCCCGCGCCGCATACTCGCCTGCTTCTAAACGGGCGTAGTGTGTATCACGATATTGATCGCGCGTGGCATCTACGTGTTGTTCTGCAACCAGCGCTTTATCAAGGTTTGCATTACCTGAGTTCGCGGCAAGGTTCTCTTGCATGATTACAATCGCTTTACCAACGGCTTCCAGCATTTCCGCCATTTCACTTGATGCCACTTCTGGCCAACTTGAGCTTGATTCATCGAAACGCTCAGTAAGTTTAGCGATTTGATAATAGATATCAGCGATACGCTCCATATCATTAATCATGGTTTGCATGAAACGAATACGCTCGGTAAGCGAGTGTTCCAAGTTAGTATGTTCACTGATACGTACTAAATAATCAGAAATTTCCACTTCAATTTGATCTGTGGTTTCTTCATATTTATGAATCTTATCAACCAGCTTGGCTCTATCTGCTTTTGGATCAAACAATAGCTCTTGCACTGAATGATGCATCTTCTCGATGATATCACCCATTTGCTGGGCTTCTTTATGCGCCTGCTCAACAGAGAAGCCTGGTGATGTCATTGGCCCCGCGCTGATATAGCGCAAGTGGAACTCTTCATCTTCGCCACCACGATCCGGCTGAATATATTCCACAAACCGCACCAACATGGGCACAAAGGCAAACAGCAAGAGCACGTTGAGAATATTAAACGATGTATGGAACAGCGATAGCGCTAAGGTACCGTTGGTTCGTGCTTCTGCGGTAGTTCCCATTACGGATACATCAGTTGCGAAGAAGTACTGGATGGCAATATCCATCAAGTGCAGGAATGGGTAGATAAGCACGAGCATCCAAATCACACCAATAATATTGAAGAAGAAGTGGAATCGTGCCGCCCTTTTCGCATGCACATTGCCTACTAATGCGGCAATATTGGCGGTTACGGTGGTACCAATATTTTCACCTAAGATCATGGCGGCAGCGATGGGGAACGGCACCCATCCTTCGAAGAGCATTACCAAGGTAATGGCGGTGGCAGCCGAGGAACTTTGGGTAAGTAAGGTAAGAACCGCACCAACAACTACAAACAATATGAGCGAAAGAAACCCATAATCAGTGTAACTGTCTAAAAAGGCGAAAATCTCTGGATTGGCATTGATATCTGGCACTGAGCCTTTAATAAACTCGAGACCAATAAACAAGATACCAAAGCCAACCATAGTTTCGGCAATATTGCGTAAGCGGCTATTACCGGAAAACAAGAAAGCGAAGAAAATACCAATTACGGCCAGGGCGATGGGGGTAATCTGTGTTTTAAAGCCAAAAATTGCCACCATCCAAGCGGTGATGGTAGTACCAATATTGGCCCCCATAATCACACCGGTGGATTGCACAAAGGTAAGCAAACCAGCGTTTACGAAACTTACTGCCATAACCGTTGTGGTAGTGGAGGATTGGGTAATAGCGGTGGTTGCGAAGCCAGTAACCACACCGGATATTCTGTTCTGGGTCATGCCGCCGAGAATGCCTTTTAAGCGGCTGCCAGCAATTTTTTGTAGCCCTTCACTGAAAATCTTCATTCCAAAAATGAAAATACCCAATGAACCGATTAATTGTAGAAAATCAAAAAATGAGTAGGACATAGGCTCTTATTAGATTCAGAACAGTATTGATTCGTTGAACGGCAAGATCGGTGAATCCCTCAACAAATCGTAAATTTACTGCGCCGAGCTCTGCTCTATTGGTTAATTGAGCCGCCATTATATCCATGAAGTTGCAGTGAGAAAAAGCATAAACTGCACATTCCGCCATATTAACTTCATAAATTTGTAATACTACGAGGAATGTTCAACGATTGGGCTCTTCAGTTAACTACTTTGCTCTGGCATACACCTACTCCAAGAGTGGTAACCAGCATTGTTGGTTGCCACTTCTGCGCTTAATTCCTTTCTGAAAGTAAACTAAAATGCCCATTTAATGGTACAATAAGCACCATTTTTTGCTGGCACGTGAATATTCTACAAACCTTTTACAATTGATGTGGTTTATACGCTTAAATTGGCCTTTTTGGCGCGCGAGCAATATGCGCCGCTTAATACTTGAGTGAAATACTCGGGTAATATATAATTCAGGCATCCTTGATAGAAACTAAGTAGGTTTATCATGAGTGAACAAATCGACCAGGCCATCGCGCGAAAATATGAAGCCGGCTTTATTTCTGATATTGCATCAGACACTTTGCCGCCAGGCCTCAGTGAAGATGTGATTCGGCACATTTCTGCAATGAAAGAAGAGCCCGAGTGGATGCTCGAATGGCGCTTGCGCGCATTTGAACTTTGGAAGAAGATGCCTGAACCAGATTGGGCACATATCGGCTATGATTTAATTGATTACCAATCAATTTCATACTATTCGGCACCGAAAAGTATGAAAGATAAGCCGCAATCGCTTGCTGAAGTAGATCCGGAATTACTGCGCACCTATGAAAAACTAGGTATCCCACTGCATGAGCAAGAGATGCTCGCGGGTGTTGCGGTAGATGCCGTGTTCGATTCGGTATCGGTGGTAACTACCTTCCGCGCGAAGCTGGAAGAAGCGGGCGTAATCTTTTGCCCCATTTCCGAAGCCATTAAAAAATATCCAGAGTTAGTGAAGAAATACCTTGGCACCGTTGTTCCACGGGCCGATAACTTTTTTGCTGCGTTGAATTCAGCTGTGTTTACCGATGGCTCCTTTGTATACATTCCAAAAGGTGTACGTAGCCCAATGGAACTCTCTACCTATTTCCGTATTAACGAGCTGAATACTGGGCAGTTTGAACGTACACTCATTATTGCCGAAGAGGGCAGCTACGTTAGCTACTTGGAAGGTTGTACCGCACCTCAGCGCGATGAAAATCAGCTCCATGCGGCGGTGGTTGAGTTAGTGGCTTTAGATGATGCAGAAATTAAGTACTCAACCGTACAAAACTGGTATCCAGGTGATGAAAACGGTAAAGGCGGTATCTACAACTTCGTAACCAAGCGTGGTATTTGCGAGAAGAATGCCAAGATTTCTTGGACCCAAGTAGAAACGGGTTCAGCGGTTACTTGGAAATACCCAAGCTGTATTCTGAAAGGCGATAATAGTGTTGGCGAATTCTATTCGGTAGCCCTTACCCGCGGCATGCAGCAAGCCGATACTGGCACGAAGATGATTCACTTAGGTAAAAATACCAAATCAACCATTATTTCCAAGGGTATTTCAGCGGGGCGCAGTAGTAACGCGTACCGCGGTTTGGTGCGCATGGGGCCAAATGCTGATGGCGCCCGTAATTTTACCGAGTGTGATTCACTGTTAATTGGCGATCAGTGTGGGGCGCATACCTTTCCGTACATTGAGAGCAGCAACCCTTCCGCCATTGTTGAACATGAAGCAACCACCTCGAAGGTGAGTGATGATCAGCTCTTTTTATGCAAGCAACGCGGAATGGATGCAGAGAAAGCGGTATCGCTTATTGTGAATGGCTTCTGTAAAGAAGTATTCAAAGAGTTACCTATGGAATTTGCGGTTGAGGCCGGTAAGTTATTGGAAATCAGTTTAGAAGGCTCAGTGGGGTAAGTAATGCTATCGATTAAAAACCTGCATGCGAATGTAGAAGACCAGAACATTTTAAAAGGTTTAAATCTTGAAGTTGGGCCGGGCGAAGTTCATGCGATTATGGGCCCAAATGGCGCTGGTAAAAGTACCCTCGGGTATGTGTTATCAGGCCGCGATGGTTATGAAGCTAGCGCTGGTAACATTGATTTTTCCGGTACCAATTTGTTGGATCTGGAAGTTGAAGAGCGCGCTCAAGCCGGATTGTTTTTAGCATTCCAATACCCGGTAGAGATTCCTGGCGTAAGCAACATGGAATTCATGAAAGAATCTGTGAATGTAATGCGCAAAGCGCGTGGCGAAGAATCGTTAAGTGCAGCGGAGTTTTTAAAGAAAGCGAAAGCAGCAGCCAAGCAAGTGAACTTGCCACTGGATTTCTTGAAGCGCGGTGTAAACGAAGGCTTTTCTGGTGGTGAGAAGAAGCGTAACGAAATTATGCAAATGATTTTGTTAGAGCCGAAGCTTTGTATCTTGGATGAATCGGATTCAGGTTTGGATGTTGATGCATTGCAAGTAGTGGCGAATGGCGTAAATAGCCAACGCGATGGCAAGCGCAGCTTTATCATCATTACCCATTATCAGCGTTTGTTGGATTACATTAAGCCGGATTTTGTGCACATTCTTGCCGATGGCAAGGTTGCTAAAAGTGGCGGCCCTGAGCTGGCCAAAGAAGTTGAGAAAACCGGCTATGCCTGGTTAGAAAAGGCTGGGGAGAAAGCAGAATGAGCCAATCGTGGTTAGCGCAAGCAATTGCACGAGCCAGTGCGGTAAATGATTGGCTGCAGCCGCAGCGGAAAGAATCACTGGCGTTATTGGCAACGCAAGAATGGCCTGGGCGCCGCACTGAAGCATGGCGTTACACCTCTTTGCATGCGTTTGATAAGTTAGCGCTCACTTCAGCTTCTGGCCTTGTTAAACAAGATGATGCACCTGCCGTGGCTGGTTTGAATAGCTTGGATATCGTGTTGGTAGATGGCGAATTGCAAACAGCAATCGAAGCCTTGCAACTGCCAAGTGGTGTGCGTGTTAGCAGTTTTAGCAACGCCGATGCGCCAGCAAAAGAAGTAGCCCAAGCCGTTTTCACTAAGGTAAAACCTGCAAAGCATTTGTTTGGTTTGCTGAATGATACGTTGGCGCAGCAAGGGATTATTATTGATATCGCGGCTGGCGCTGAGGTGCAGCAACCTATTCGTATCGTGAATTATGTAACCGCCGGTGTAGAAAGCCATAACCGTATTTTGGTGCGTTTAGGCGCTGGCGCGAAAGCTGTTGTTATTGAGCATGGTGCTACTTTAAGTGGTGCAGATACGGCGGCATTCAATACGGCTTTTGCAGAATACCTTATTGGCGATAAAGCGCAGCTTGAACACTATCGTTTAGCTCTGCATGGCGGTAAGGTGATTCACATTGGCGGTAGCCATTTTCAGTTGCACAACGAAGCGCGCTTAAACTCTACCTTGGTAGGCTATGGTAGCCAGATCTCGCGTATTGATGCGGATATTCACCATGCCGGAGAGCATGCGTTTGCGAAATTTAACAATATTTATTTGTTAGCTCCCAACGAACATTTTGATCTCCATAGTTCGATTGAACACGCGGTGCCAAATGGCACTACTGAGCAAAACGCGCGCGGTATTGTGGGCGATAAAGCCGTGGCTGTGTTCAACGGGCGTATTCATATTCACCGTTATGCGCAGAAAACGTTAGCGGAATTGAACAACCGTAATTTGTTGCTCACCCGTGGTGCGCGCGTGAATACTAAGCCTGAGTTAGAAATTTATGCCGATGACGTGCAGTGTGCTCACGGTGCCACGGTAGCGGAAATAAATGAAGAAGCACTGTATTACTTACGTTCGCGCGGGCTCAGTGCTAGCCAAGCGAAAGTAATGCTTAGTTTTGGTTTTATTCAGGAGCTAATCACGCAAATGCCTAACCACAGCTTAGCGGATTGGTTACTGCCGATTTTGCGTGAGCGCTTTGTGGCGATGGAGGCTGAATGAGCTGGGATGTAGAGGCCATTCGTGCGCAGTTCCCAATTTTACAGCAGCAAGTAAATGGTTCACCGCTGGTATATTTGGATAACGCCGCTACTACGCAAAAACCACAAGCAGTGCTAGATGCAATTTTAGCATTCTATACCGAGTGCAACTCGAATGTGCACCGTGGTGCGCATAAGCTTTCTGATGAAGCTACGCGGCGTTATGAAAAAGCCCGTGATGATGTAGCTGCGTTTATTAATGCAAGTAGCCGAGCGGAAGTAATTTGGACCAGCGGTACTACCGAAAGCATTAACATTATTGCCAAAGGTATGAGCGAGCGGTTGCAAGAAGGTGATGAAGTAATTGTTACTGAGCTTGAACACCATGCCAACCTTATTCCGTGGCAACAAGCCTGTAAAGCGAGCGGTGCAACGTTAAAAATCGCGCCCATTTTTGATGATGGTAGCTTGAATGAGGAAGCATTTACGGCATTACTGAACAGAAACGTGAAAATGGTGGCGATGCCGCACATTTCCAACGCGCTAGGTACGGTAAATGCAGTGCAAAAACTTACTGCTCAGGTACGCGTGAAAGCGCCCGCTGCGCTGGTATTAATTGATGGTGCCCAAGGCGTTGCCCATGGTGGTGTTGATGTACAGGCAGTAGGTGCTGATTTTTACGTATTTTCTGGCCACAAGCTATTCGCACCTACAGGTGTGGGTGTATTATGGGGCCGTAAATCAGTATTAGCAGATTGGCCCGTTTGGTTAACCGGTGGTGAAATGATAGCAAGTGTTACCTATCAGGATGCTACCTGGGGTGAGCTACCTAATCGGTTAGAGGCTGGCACGCCAAATATTGCCGGTGTTATTGGTTTAGGCGCAGCAGTGAATTGGTTAGCCGCACAAGATGTAGTGGCTATGCAAGCGCACGAGAAATTACTGTTAGCGCGCGCGTTAGAATTAGCTGAACAGCTGCCGGCAATGCGGGTAGTAGGCGCAGCGGCAGATAAAGTGGCCATCTTAAGCTTTGTGCTAGAAGGCGCTCACCCTGCCGATATTGGCTTTTTGCTAGATCGCCAAGGCATTGCCATTCGCACGGGCGAACATTGTGCCCAGCCACTGATGCGCCGTTTAAATGTGCCAGGCACAGCGCGGGCTTCATTTTCTATTTACAACACGGAACAAGAAGTTGAACGCTTGTTCGCTGGGCTGAAGAAAGCTCAATCGATGTTGCTGTAAGCTGGAGGCAAATTATGTCTGTTGAAGCGTATATTCCAAGCAAAGATATTATAACGCTCACCGAGAGTGCGGTGCGGCATTTCACCAATAAGTTGGCAAATGAGCCGGGTAAAATTGTGCGTGTAAGCACGAAAGTGAACGGCTGCACTGGCTACGCTTATGTGCTGGATATGGCAGAGGCGCCGGCAAGCGATGATGAAGTGGTGCAGGTAAATAACAACCTAATCGTGGCGATTGCCAGCGATTCGGTGAATTTACTGCGCAACACAGAAATTGATTATGTGCGCGAAGGCATAAATGGTGTGGTGAAGTTTAATAACCCGAACGTAGCTGATATGTGTGGCTGTGGTGAAAGTTTTAGTGTGAATAATTAATGCAAAAAATGATGGCTACCTCGCGTGAGGTGCGTGCTCGGCGCGTGCCGCAAGGCGAGAAACAAATAATACCACAAGGCGAATTCGTTACCCTTACCCAAGAGTTAGGCGGTAATTATACCGTAACTTGGAAAGGTAATATGTACCGCATTGATGGCACTGATGCCGATGCGATTGGCCGCCAAGCACTGGTGCTGGATTTCGAAGATGCCGGTGATGGCAACATTAATCCGGATCAGGTTTGGGAAGCGCTAGAAAGTATCTACGACCCAGAAATTCCCATTAACCTCGTATCTTTGGGGCTGATCTATAAGGTAGATATCCATCAAGATACCGGCATTGTGAATATTGAGATGACGCTCACAGCTCCCGGTTGTGGCATGGGGCCGGTACTCGTTGGCGATGTGGAATTACGCGTAGCGATGGTACCGAATGTGCGTGATGTGCAAGTTGATCTTGTGTTTGACCCAGCCTGGTCTCGCGAAATGATGAGCGAAGAAGCGCAGCTTGAAACCGGCATGTTCTTTTAACTACCGCCATTAAAAAGCTCTTGCCGAATGTATACAACCTTCCGTACAAAACTGAAATCGATAAACTAGGACGCGTTATGAAATTACCAAGCCATGAAGAAATCTTAGAAGATTTAGAGTTTCTCGATGATTGGGAAAATCGTTACGAATACATTATCGATTTAGGCAAAGCGCTTCCTGCGCTTAGCCCGGAACAACGGCTGGATATCTATAAAGTGAAAGGTTGCCAAAGCGATGTGTGGCTAATCAGCAAAAACAACGATGGCAAATTGGAATTTTCGGTAGATAGTGACGCCATGATCGTGAAAGGTTTATTAGGTTTGGTGATGTCGGTATATAACCAGCGTACACCGAGCGAAATTTTAGCCTTTGATATTGATCAGTACTTCCAAACCCTCGATTTAGAGCAGCATATTAGCCCTACCCGCGGTAATGGCTTACGCGCAATTGTGGCAAAAATCAGAGCCCACGCTGAGGCTGCAGCCTAAAAGCAGCCTTTTGCGGCTCATTTCTGGATGTTTCTAGTATGGTTATTACAGTTTGACACCATAACAGCTATTACCTATTAATGGGGTAACCTTATTGATAGAGAGTATGCTGATATGAAAAAAGTTGTTTCTACACTAGCGGCCGCAATTTTTGCAGCTGTTGTTGCCTCGCCAACCCCAGCAGAGGCTTGCACTCGTTTGGTTTATTTAGGCCCAAATGATACCGTGCTTACTGGCCGCAGTATGGATTTCTCAATTGATATTCCCGCCAACCTATGGATTTTCCCACGTGGTATGGAGCGGCATGGCCAAGTAGGGCCAAATTCTATTACTTGGCGCTCAAAATATGGCAGCGTTGCCGCTAGCTCGTGGGATATTGCTACCCCAGATGGTATGAATGAAAAAGGTTTGGTAGCCAACTTGTTATGGTTAGTAGCCTCTGAATATCCAGAATTTGATCAGTACGGCGATGCCCCAGGGCTTACCATTTCAGCGTGGGCACAGTATACGTTAGATAACTTTGCTACCGTGGCCGAGGCAGTTGAGTTTTTTGCCGACGTACCTTTTGCGATTGTTTCTGATTTTATACCCGGCACGGATAAGTTCACCACTGTGCATTTATCACTCTCAGATGCTAGCGGTGATAGCGCCATATTTGAATATATTGGCGGTAAGTTAGAAATCCACCATAGCCGCGATTACCAAGTAATGACCAACGATCCACCTTTTGCGGAACAGCTGGCGATAAAGAGCTATTGGCAAAGTGTACCTGGTAAAGCGTTTTTGCCTGGCACCGGTAAAGCGGCTGATCGTTTTGTGCGAGCTTCGTACTATTTAGATATGATTCCGCAAACGAGCGATCCGCAAATTGCTGCCGCGAGTGTATTTAGCGTAGTGCGCAACGTATCAGTACCCTATGGTATCGGCACGCCAGAAGAGCCACACTTATCGAATACGCGTTGGCGCGTAGTGGCAGATCAGCGTAATTTGGTGTACTACTTCGAGAATGTACTTACGCCAAATACCGTTTGGGTAGATTTCAGCAAAGTGAACTTCAGTGCTGGCGCTGAGGTGAAAAAGCTGGCGTTGGATGAGGGGCAAATCTACGCAGGTGAGGCTAGTGCTAACTTTGTAGCTTCAGCGCCATTCGAGTTTCAGGGCTTGTAGCAGATAAGCGGGCAGCTAGTTGCTACTAGCTGCCTGTTTTGCTGGGGGTAATATGCAGTGCTCATTGCTTTGTGTGTCCGCTCTGGTAACTAAAAACTTTACGAATTACCGCGCTTTTAATAGCTCTTCAACTGCTTTAACTATTACCCCATTGGTAGGTTTTACCGCACTGGCGAAGCTGGTAACTTGCTCGCCATTCGCAGAAATTAGGTACTTATGAAAGTTCCAGCCGGGCGCTTCGCTAGTAGCTTGGGTAAGTGTTTTAAAGATGTTGTTGGCATTGTTACCTGTAACTGATGAGGTGGCCATCATCGGAAAGCTTACCCCGAAATTACGAAAGCAAACATCAGCGGTTGCCGCTTCGTCGGCATGCTCTTGGCGAAAGCTATCTGAAGGAAAGCCAAGAATAACAAGGCCTTGCGATTGATACTCTTGGTAGAGCGCTTCTAAATCTGCAAACTGCCCGGTGTAACCACATTGGCTTGCGGTATTCACCACGAGCACCACTTTATCTTTAGTAAGCTCGCATAAATCATGCTGTTCTGTAGAGTGTAGTGCACGTAAGGAGTGGTTAAACGTATCTAAACAGCCTTGTTCGGTTTGCGAGAACTGCGCCCTATTTGAGGCCGAACGTTCTTGGGCGTGCCCATTGAATGAGGCGAAAGCGGCAAGCACTAGTAGCAACATATATGCTGCAATTTTAGCTGCTGTAGGGGCAGTAAAACCCACCATAGTAAGGTTATTTTGCACGATATTTTTCATGATAAGCCTACGCGTGATTAAGCACGCATTAATAAAGAAATAGTAGCATTTATAGTAGTTCAAAATGGACGATATAGATCACATTTGCCTTGAGGTTATTGGAAAATTTCAGGGTGCTAAAGTATGACCCGAAGTTACTACGTTTATCGGGTTATTTAACAATAACTTAAGTTAATAGCTGAATGTTAATAACTCGTAAAGGTGGAAGTAAGGCCTGATTTGCGTTGTAGTTGTTGTATTACTCGAGTATAACTAGCCACCAAAATTACTGAACCGCCAGTATATAAACGTGCTGTCCAACATTGGGGAAATCTTCCATGGATTCAATACAGATGATGGACAACGGGGAGTTTCCAGAATCAACATGCGAACAAAACTACTTATTGAGTGCGTTACCCGAAATGGTGAAAGTACGGATAAAGCCACATTTAGAAGTAGTGGATTTACCGCTGGGGGAATCGCTATATGAATCTGGCGAAAAAATTAAATATGCTATTTTCCCAACTAACTCAATAATCTCATTGGTTTATGTGATGGAAAACGGTGATTCAGCAGAGATTTCGGTTATCGGTAATGATGGCATGATGGGCAAATCACTCTTTTTGGGTGGTGATAGCACGCCACATCGAGCAGTAGTGCAAAGTGCAGGCGCGGCTTATCGGTTGCCTGCTCAGGTGTTAAAAGAGGAATTTGATCGAAGCAAGGAATTCCGCTCCCTATTTCTGCTCTATACGCAATCGCTCATGACCCAGATGGCGCAAACTGCGGTATGTAATCGCCACCACTCTGTGGATCAACAATTGTGCCGATGGTTGTTGTTATCACTCGATAGAATTCCAACCAACGTACTTACCATGACCCAAGAGCTCATTGCTAATATGTTAGGAGTGCGCAGGGAAGGGGTATCGGTAGCGGCAGGAAAATTACAAAAAGCGGGTATTATTGAATATCATCGAGGCTGTTTAACCATAATCAATCGGCCAGCGCTCGAGAAGCTAAGCTGTGAGTGCTATGAGGTTGTTAAAGTAGAATGCAATCGATTATTGCACTACACACCTAACTACTAACTCAAGCAAAAAAAACGTGTGTTGGGAATGATTCCTCAACACACGTTTTTATTCATAATCGGCAGTAATTAGTTAGGGTAACCAATTACGATATTTACACGGCGATTTTCTTGGCGGTGCGAAGCAGTGATATTGTATGTATCGCGGCGTGTTGCACCGAACCCTTCAACATGCAAACGTGAACGATCAACTTTAAGCGTTCGCACAAGATAATCCGCTACGCTTTGTGCTCGTTCTTGCGATATTCTTTGCGCAGTAGCAGGATTCGCATTGTCGGTATGCCCTTCGAGCGTAACCATCACATCAGGGTTGAGTTGCATATATTTTGCAACGCTTTCTAATTGTAAATGATACTTCGATTGCACAGCTGAACTTTCTACCTCGAATTCAAGTGCCATCGCCAATGTTGTGCGCGCTGGCAGTGTGCTGAGGCCAGCAATATCGGTAGCACAATCAATTACGGTGTTAATTCGGCGATTCGCTTGTTGCCCCTGGGTGGTGCTATTGCTGGCAATCGGCTGGCTTTCACCGAAGCCAACGGCCGTTAAGCGGCTTGCGTTAATGCCATGCTCACCTATTAAGTAATTGCGTAGGCTACTTGCACGCTGCTCAGATAAACGCTGATTATCAGCTGCGGTACCAACGTTATCGGTATGCCCTTGAATGATTGCAGTAGTATCAGGGTACTTTTCTAAGAATGTAGCAAGAACTAAGATTGGCTCTCGGTTTACTCGCTCAATATTTTCATTACCAATCTCAAATTGGATACCCAGTTCGCTGCAGTATTGCTCAGTTGCTACTGCTATTGGACGCGGCGCGGGCTGTTGTACTGGCGGCGGCGGGGTTGCGGCTACTGGCGCATGTTTACGAGTACCAAAGCGGTAAACCACATTCAGTGAATACAGATCTACATGGCCGGTATTGCCCACAGCATCATCAATACGAAAACGTTCCGCTTCTAAGCGTAAGCTCCAAGCATCATTTACTTTATATTGATAGCCAACACCAATTTTGTAATCAATGTCTTTGTTGCGATAATCCGAGTTCAGCACGTTAACCGCGCCTGTGCCGGCGAATTGGGTTTTTGTTGTGCCTTCATGCAAACCCACCCGGGCGATCAGTGAAGAGCGCTCGGTTAATGTAATTGTTCCTACTGCATCCATATTCCAACCACTAAAACTCAAGGAGCCGGTTTTAGTGCCCGCGGGAATGGTAGTTGCGGTGTAATCAAATTCACCAAGATCAAAATACCCCCCTTCAAGAGCGAGGTATGGGTTGAATTGGTAACCTACATAGAGCTTGTAACCGAAATCACTATCGTTATCGCGAAACTCAGTTGTTTCATAACCGGCCCCAAGTAGGTCGGCAATAATTTCTTGCTGGGCGATGTTGGCGAGCGTAAGCCCACCGCCTGCGCCGAAGTACCATCGGTTTTGTTCGGTTGCTAGAGCTGGCATTGTGATGCCAAGTAGAGCAAGAGTAACAATCGCCTGTGTTTTTATAATCGTTTTCATTTTGTTCTCCACTAAAAGCGTGTGCGCTTTATCTATTACTCTGCAGGTACGTTAATCACGGTATTTACAACCGTAACCGAGGCGGTAAGCGACAACGCTCTACCATCTAAAGTAACGATGTTCACGTTGCCAGCGGTTGAAATGCTCACGCCATCTTGCGCGATTATGGTGCCTTTCATGGTGCCACCACCTGCTGCATTAATTGTTGCTGCGCTGCCAACTTGCCAGAAGATGTTCTTTGCTTGAGCGCCATTGATAAGCGTTACACTTTGTGGGAAATCAGCACCGGGGCCGCCTACCGTAAGCGTGGTTGCCATTTGGAAAACCCATACGGCATTTTGATTACCTTGCGCATCTAAGGTTAGGTCGCCACCTTGGATCATGAATGAGCCACTTGGGGCGGTATAAATACCTGGCGTTAAGGTAAGACTGCCAAGATTATCATTACCTGGATCTTGTCCACCTGGCATATTGGCAGGTGAAAGCGCGATGAATGCCGCTTCAGCATCAAGGCGCGCCTGAATCGCGATGGCCTCGGTAGCTGCAGTACCATCTTGCGGGCAAGCAACGGTTGGCGGCGGTGGCGCGGTAAAGATTTTACCGTTCACTTGGCCTTCATTTAACGTTGTAATGGTATATTCACAGCCAGGCTCAGAAACAAAACCAGTTACTAATGTTGATGTAGCCGTAGTGCCTAAATCGCCATTAATAATGGTGAGTAAACCCTGATTGGTTACGCCTGCACTGCCACCGAATGTACCAAATGGTGCAGCACTGCCAAGATCCGCTGGTTGTAAACAGCCATCAACAGGCTCTTCTGATGTAAAGGTCCAAACGAAATCTTCTTCCAGTTGATTGCCAGGAAGCATTAGATCTTTCACGCCATTTTCTCCACCTACGATCGTAGCGCGGTAAATCATGCCTTCCACGAGGTCGCTTTCTGGAATAAAGGTAATGATGGTGCCGGTATCTAAATCAACTTTGATAGATTCAGCGGCTACGGTATTCGTTGGTTCGTTGTTTTCAACAATCAGAAAGGTCATGTTGTTAACGGTTTCTGGATTAAGGCGCAGGCCAGAAGGTATATCGAAGGTTGCATTAATACTGGCGTTCTCACAAACCGCAATTACACCACCATCAATTGGATCGGTAGAGAGGATAGAAATAAACTCTGGCTCAATGGCTGCCATCGTAGTGAATGCCCAGATGTAATCACTAGCACTTGTGCTAGGGGCTTGGTTACCAGCAAGCCGATTACCCGCTAAATCGGTAACGTCACTAGTAACTGTAGCGGTGTATGTTGCGCCTTCAGCAAGGTTTTCTTCTGGTGTAAATACAGCACTGTTAGATCCAGACACATATGACACGGCGCCTGCAGGTGATGCACATGGCAACTCACAGGTAACAATAAAGCTCGTATCATTGATCGTGGTAGCTAACATCTCTTCGCTAAATGCAGCGGAAATAACCGTGTTAGCTGGAACATTTGGAGTAGGGCCTGGATCTGTTGTTAGCGGATTTGTTGCAACCACCCGTGGGCGAGTTGTATCTGGCGTACGGCCAGTTGTGAATTCCCAAATATACGGGTCTTGCATCGTTACGCCGCTTTCGCTGCTAGTAGCATTATAAATGGTGGCCGTATATTCAGTGAGTGGTTCAAGAGTATCAAACTCGGCAATGTTGAAAGTTACGAAGGTATTTTCTTCACTCATTTCAATGGTGCCAGAGGCATTCGTACACGGGCTTGCGCATGTAACCGTAAAATCAGCATCGGTTAAGCTATCTACCGGCTCGTTGAACTCGGCCGTTATAGCTGGGTTTGCGATATCAACATTCGTTGCATTGTTTTCCGGAGTTACCATGATTACGGTTGGTGCAGGAGGCGGTGGGGGTGGAAGCACGTCCTCCTCTTCTTCTTCCTCATCAACAATCGGAGCAGCCCCGGTGGTGAATCGCCAAATGTACGGGCTATCCATGGCGATGCCAGTTTCGCTGCTAGCGGCAGTATGGATGGTAGCGGTATATTCAGTGAGTGGCTCTAGGATGTCAGATTCAGCGATAACAAAAGTAGCCACAGTATTGGCCGAATTCATTTCAATGGTGCCAGAGGGCGCTGTACAGGGGCTTGCGCATGTTACTGTGAAGTTGGCAGCGCTCAAACTGGCTACCGGAACGCTGAATTCAGCGGTTATTGTAGGATCCGTAATAGTAACATCGGTAGCATTGTTCGCCGGCGTTACCATTACTACAGTTGGTGCGAGTGCAACATTGCCATCTGCACCGAGAATAGGATCACGGCCCGCATCATTGCAGGCCATTAATAGTGAACCAGCTATGGCTAATATCAGCCATTTTTGCAGGCTGGAGAAGAAAAGTATTGTAGGGCGCATTTGGATATCCTTGCAGTAAAGTTATACGGGATATATGCAACACCCGTATGCTGTAGAAATCTACATGGAAGCGACTATGCAGGGATGCTTTAAAGGTGTCTGTGCGCTGGCGCGCTTAGCGCATCGGAAACGCGAAATGGCCGCAACTGGCTCGGACCGTATTTCAGCTTAGCGCTAATGAATAGTTATAAAAAGCGTTCTCGAATAACACCGCTTACTGCAGAGAGCGGTACTATAATACTCAGCTCATAAGCTTGTCCGAAATCATCATCGAGTGCAGCGTCATCAAACCAAATATCGTTGCCCACACTTAAATACGATTGCAAAATTGGTGGTAATCGACAATCGAACTGTTTCAATATATGTTGCAATTCACGGATGCGTGCTGAGGGGTTCAGTGGTTCCCATGCTGTGCAATTGAGCGATTGAGTGGGATGATATTGTAAACCTGCTTTTGCTAACATCATCGATTCTGGTGGAGCATATAGCTGCTCACAAAATGAAACCATACAATCTAAGGCATCTCGGCCAAGGTTTTGGTATAGCGAAACATTACCAAAAAAATATCGTAACTGCGGATACATTCGCGCTAAAGTTCCCAGCCCAGCCCACAATGCATAAAACCCCAAGCTACGAGCTTTAGCTTGTGAATTTACCACAGAGCGGCCCAGTTCTATACCATATGGAAGTACTTGTTCGCGCATTGCGTTGCTGTACTCAAATAGCTGGTGGGTTCGTAAAATAGCATAGCCGTGCTCTGTTGATGCCCAACCTAGTTGATATCGATACATGGCTACTAGTTCAAAGCGTTTCGGGTCCCAAACTAACAATTGGTAATAAGCCGCTTCGCCATAATCAAGGTCATCGAGATCGCGAGCCATATTGCGTCCAGCCCCCGATTGGCGAAAAATAATTTCCCGTAACCTACCTATCTCTCGCATGGTTACCGGAATTTCCGTTGCCCGAGCACTGTATACATGCAAACCTCGCACGGTTACTAAAGGCGCTAATGTTGCTAGCTCCTGCCGTATCAGCTCAATTGGCTCTGCTTCTGCAACCGAATTTAACTGTTGCATCGGTATTCTCCCGGTAAATAAATGGTAGTTGGTAACAACGTCGTTTTAACCATGCCATTCGCTCTGTATGTTGATCGGCAATAGCGCTGAGTTCGATCGGCCGCATTGGTATATCAACAAAAAGCCGTGGTTGTTTCTTGGTTGGATTCAACATTTCTCGAACTAATAATAGCATTTCTAGGTTAGCAGCGATTTTAAATGTGGTACGTAAACGCGCCAACCAATAGAACCAACGAGAGTTTTTGTTATCCAGATGCATTACTGTTATCGGCCGCTGTTGCCTGCTAGCTAAAGTAACTGCGAGTTTCGCCCACGGGCCGTCATCGAGAATGCCACTCGTGTTGATTCGTGCAGTTCTACCGGCTGGAAATATTAATAGCGGCGCATTACTAGCGAATGCTTCTTGTAATGCTGGTAGTGCATCTTTAGGTTTTCCAAATACGGGTACTGGTATGAGTAAGGGGGCCAGTTGTTGTATCTCTGTGAGAACTTCATTGGCAATCACCCGTAAATTTGGGTAGCGTTTTTGCAGCACACTAATTAAAAGTAGCCCATCAATCCCGCCGGTAGGATGATTACAAACAAATACCGGCCTGCTATCTGCTGCCGGCCAGCGACAAGCAATAATGTGCGGTACGATATTCAATCGTTGTAAAGCCAAATCACAAAAGCGTTCTGCTGGCTGTTGATTTAAAGCCTGTAATACTGTGTTTACCTTTTTTTCTGCCAGCAACCAGGTTAAAAAGCGACCGCGCCAGCCGGTTAGGCGCTGCGCTAATGGCGGATTATAGCGCTGCAGCAACGACTTAACATTGAACTGAGAGGTAAAAGTTGAAACAACTGGCTCAGTTTCGCCTATGTTTAACTGTATGCGTTTGTTTGCTGTTTCACTATGCTGACTGGGATGGCCATCCCAGTATTGCATGGTAACGGTGCTATCGCTAACATCCACCTGCGTTAAACTAACGGTTGCAACTAAGCGTCGTTGCATGGCAATTCCACTGAAAGCATGCCATGGACGATCTTGCTGGTGTATCTTGCGTAGCGTTTGTAATGACGGCGCCTTTCGCATCTCGCTCCGCCAATAATACTCGCGCATTAGCGGTATGCAGCCCGGCAAAGTACTGGAACTAGATATAGGAGAGGAGGGAGCAAACTGTTGGTGAATTGACTGCCCATTCCAATGCCAAAGTGTAGGTTCCTGTGTGCCGGTAAAAATTACTAGCCGAAATGGTGCATAACAAGTTAAAAGTTCGGGTTGCAGCATGGCATCAACCGACGCCCAATCTTTACTATGTGCTAGGCTTCGCAACAATTTCCCTCTGCTTTGCCTAGTTAGCGAAGTATCCGCCTTCGCGGAAATGTAATCATTGAGCAAACAAAATACTTGGCCTAACGAATTTGCAGCTATCCAGCTGCCTTCACCTTCGGGATCTATTGGCATGATAGCGTCAACATCACCCTCTCGATAGCACTTTGGCCAAATGGCAGGTGCTCTACTTTTTCGCTCATCTCGATTAAATAAGATGTGTATTCGCTGATTGTTATACCACCAGCTTAGAGTGCACATTGTTTTTGATACTCTACTGTTGAGCTATGCACTCCAGCATTTTCGGGCCATTTATAATCCCATTTTTCTAATATAGAATGGATGAGCGCTAAGTGATGAACACAATGGCTAGCAACAAAATCCAATTCACGATGTAAGCTAGTAAATGTTTTGCCTTCAGAAAACTGATACTGGATGGTGCATTCAATATCTGCTCTGTGCAAAGATTGTAGCCAACTACGAATCCCTTCAATCCATTGTATTGCTCTAGCCGGCTGGGTTTCTATATCTTCATCACGCACTCGTGAGCGATAATCGAGTTGCTTGTTCTCGAATGCTAACCTCAACTGCTGATAATGCCCCAATACATGGCGCGTATGCTTACCTACTGAGGGGGTCCCCGGCCAGTTCAGTTCTTGTGAGTAATGTTCAGGTTTTACTAGTTGTACAATAGTGTTCAATACATCCAGTTGCTGTAAATTATGTGTTATCACAGTCATGCTGTGTTTTCCCGTCGTTATTATTGGTTTTTATGGCTGGAAAATTGAATTACTTGTTCCAATGGAATATGCCCTATAGATTCTTCAATCAATTGCTTGATTAATAAGTTATCTGCTTTCGGCTGCAGTTGCGCGGCAGAGGCTTTATTTCCAGTTGGCTTAACTGTTAGATACCCATGTTCAGTGCATAATTCCATTTCACTATAGCAAACTGAACAGGCGAGTAAATCACCCGGCTTATTATCGCGTTGTTGGAGCACAGTTGGGCCGCAGAGCGGACACGTATGCAGTGGAATACCGTTATCGCTATGGCCCATAATATCATTGAGAAGGTTTTGCTCGGCCAGTGCTAAAAATTGTTCACACCAGAATTGATTAAATTGTTTTCCGCACTCTTCGCGCATAATATTTAGAGCCTTTTCTACAGGCATAGGCGAGCGGTAGGAACGTAAACTCGTCATCGCATCAAAAGCATCGCAAATCCCGATGATCGCAGCATCTATTGGAATCATACTGGCATTCAAGCCATATGGATAGCCACCGCCATCGGGTCGTTCATGGTGCAATTCAACTGCTGCCGCTACGATGTGACGAAGCGGATGCCCCGCTAACAGCCGGCCTCCAGCCTCAGGATGCGTTTTTATGATGGCAAATTCATTCTCATCGAGTTTACCACGCTTATTTAAAATTGAATCGGGAATGGCTACTTTCCCAAGATCGTGTAGAAATCCGCCTAGCGTGATTCGGGCGATATCAGCTTCCGGAAGCCCCCCAGCTCTGCACAACAGATTGGCATAGCGCGAAACGCGCCATAAGTGACCGCCAGTGTAAGGATCTTTTGCTTCTACAAACCACGCCATTATCATTAAGCTAGCGAGTAAGTCTTTGTTCACTTGCTCAGGTTGGACAGGCAACGTCCGTTTTTTTTCAAACTTCTGTAACCACTGCAGCATAGCAACCTCTCATTCTTTGATTTGTAATGGTATTGTGTTACAACTTGCATACGCTAACTATCTAACCAAGTTTAGGAAACTCTACAGCTACCTACAATGACCAAAACATCTGCACCATCTACCAAAACACCAGAACCACTAGAACAATTGTTATCTCAGTTGGCGTTTGGCTCTGAATTGCATTTTGAATCAGGTTTTTGTGACAACTGGAACCTGCTTACTAGTAAATCGAGTAAAGCAGCGTTGCACATTGTTACCCAGGGTAGCGTGTGGATGGCAATCCCTGGCCAGCTCCAAGAACAAATTCAGCTGCATGCCGGTGATGCTGTTTTTTTTAGCCATAGTTTCCGTCATTGGCTTAGCGACCAGCCTGTGGATGAACATACCAGTGAGGTAAATGTTGAAGGTTTTTGTATTCCTCAACACCTGCAGCGTGGCCTGGTGTGTTATGACATTGCCGTTAAATCATCATCAACAGCTAATTTATTTCAGGCGATGCCCGATTATATTCATTTACCCGTTAATCAGCAGTGTGGCCCGCTCAACCTGCTTGTACAGTTGATTCAGCAGGAAACGAAGGATCGGCAGCCGGGATATCAAGCTGCAATTAGCCGATTAAGTGATGTGATTGTGCTGCATTTATTGCGCCAAGTATTAACAGACGACAGCATGAACCAAGGCCTTTTAGCGGCATTAAAAGATCCTGCTCTTCGCCGAGTTGTTCTTTCTATTATGGATAAGCCGGGTGCCGATTGGACAGTGGAGAATATGGCAGCTTTAGCATATTTGTCTAAAAGTGCTTTCGCTGAGCGCTGCCATAAAGTGATGGTAATGACGGCAAAGTCACTATTAGACGAAATACGATTACAACGATGCCGTTACCTACTGATCCACAGTGAACTCAGCCTAGAGAGTATTGCAGAGCAAATTGGCTATCACTCAGCTACTGCATTTATTCGGTTTTTTAAGCAACACGAAACATTGTCGCCAGGCGAATTCAGATCGGTTCATAGTTAACTAGCTTTACGCTCTAGTCGTAACCAACGATCCAATGAAATCAGCCCAGGCCCCTTAGCAACTATGAGAAATAACACTCCAGCCCACCATGCTGCAGGGTTCCAAAAATGGCTCCAATCTGGATAAACAGCAAATTGAATAAAAAGCGTCATACCCAATAAACCAAAAGCGGCAAAACGGCTAAATAAACCTAGAATTAAAAGTATAGGTAATACTACTTCAACCACCCCAGCCATCACCGCCATTGTTTCCGCTAACCAAACACCAAAAGAACCTTCTGTATATTCCAATGTATCTGGATTGCATAGTAACAAAGCGCCTGGCCGAATAGGATCAGGGCAGAAAAACTCATATAAAAAAAGTTCATACTTGTTAACATCAAACTGCAAAAAGCCAGTCCATTTTGATAATCCAGAGAGTAAAAAAACCTGAGCAACTAATAATCGAATAGCTAATAGAGCAAAAGGTTCAAACAAACGCTCTAACCACATAGCTAGTTGGTAATAGCGTTCCTGTATAACAGTTACCAAGGTCATAATCTGATTCCTTTTAGGTTAAATTAAGCGCAACAAGCGGTTTTGTAAAAGGCCCGCGAAGCTACCACTAACATCAAAGAGCTTGTCTACTTCCCATGCCTTACTTACTGCGTTCTGCAAAGAGCAAGGTTGTTTTTTCAAAGTTTGTATAAATGTCCATTCAGCATCCGATAATAATCGGTATTGCACAGTATGGTTGGCTTGTCGCCATAGCATCCTTCGTGTTTTCTCGGCAGCAATCGAGGAAAGTTGAACGTTTCCTGAATTGTTGCGTTGTTGTAACCACAAGGTCCAAACATCAAAATGTGTTTCTAATAGTTCAACATGCGCGCACAAGCTCATGGTGAGTAATTGAATATCGATACCTTCACTTGCGAGATGGGCAATATCCTCTCCTGATACGGCTTGTTGATCCTCAGCCAGTAAACAATTAAGCCAACAACGTTCTAACTTAGCTAAGTCGGCCAGCCATGAGCAATGATGCTGATCTATTTGTTTTAGTAACCAATCTGGGAAATCCTGCCCATACCAAGCTAATACAGGGTGAGTAGGCCGATTTTTAAGTACATATTCTTTAGCTAAATGCCGGAATTGGTTAATGGGTATTACTGAACCACTCACTGGGAAATTATCAACTAAAGCTTGTATCGAAGCTTTCATACTGCTGTTGCGGTAAATTTTTAATCGCCTCAGGTCTTCCGGTTTGAATCCCACCCATGGGGTTAAATTAGTTGCAGTTTCACCCTGCAAATAGGCGATAAGTTGCTGATAGAACGATTCATTAACTTGCTGCATCTACGCTATCCAAATGCCGATCTAACACACTTTGAATGCGCTCGCGTTCCTGCAGAAGCACATTTAGTTCAGGAATTTGATCATCCCACTCTAATAAAACTGGCCTCATACCAAAACGCGCTAATGCATAATCTAGTAAGCTTAGTATTTCTTCATTCGGTGCATGATCATGGCTATCAATTAATAAACGATCGCCTTCAATTGGGTCGCTTGAAAAACCAGCTACATGCAGTTCACCTACTAGGTGAGGAGGAATTTGATCTAAGTATTGCCGAGCATTTACGCCACAGTTAATCTGGCTTAAATACAAATTGGTAATATCGAGCAACAAACCACATCCAGTAGTTTTAGCTAGTGTTAGCATGAAATCTGGTTCACTCATCTCATGGCAAAAATTAACGTAATGTGTTGGATTCTCAATTAATAAAGGCCTATCGATTGTTTCTTGATAGCGATGTATGCCTTCAGCTAATTGTTGTAAAATGAATTTGGTTCTTGGAAAAGGTAATAAATCTGCAAAATAAGCTTCCTGAATACCCGACCAAACTGCATGTTCTGAAATAAGTGCTGGCTGAATACGTTCAACTAAATTTTGAACCCATAACAAGTGCTGTTTACTCAGCTGATCAGGGCCCGCAAGGGAAGCTCCAACACCATGGAGACTTAAAGGAAATTTTTCCGCCATCACCTGCAGAGCTTCAAGCCTAGCGCCACCGATACCACAAAAGTTCTCCGTGTGCACCTCAAACCAAATGCCATCTGCCGCTGCGCTCTGTACTTCCGGATAGTGTTGAAGTTTTAGGCTAACACCGGCACCAAGTACAGAGCGTGGCAAACTATTTGCGTTGAAATCGGCCATTAGGGATTGTTGCGGTCCAATTC